>DCTF01000050.1:1863-11467 GCA_002329225.1 Ruminococcaceae bacterium UBA1447 | reverse complement strand
CACGCATATATATCGCGTCAACGACGAGAAACGGATAGTGACCGTTTAACGGTCGGGTTCTGAAACTGTCGACTATTGGATCAAGGTCTTTACACAATGCCGACACCGTTGACTTTGAAAAGCTTGTCCCGCAAAGCGTTTCCGTTATTTCTCCTACTTTTCTCGTGGATACCCCATGAACAACCATTTCCATCATGCTCAATATCAGTGCCTGTTCACTTCTTTGGTATGACTTGAATAACTCCGTGGAAAAGGTACCATCCCTGAATTTAGGCACCCGCAAGGTAAGCGTACCTACCCTTGTTGTTATTTCTCGTTCCCGGTATCCGTTTCGATAGGTCACTCGGTCATCATTTCGCTCGTATGGCTCGGCATTTAGTTGCTCTGCTGCCTGCTTATTCAATACAGCGTTAATGACCTGCTCCAGCAATATTGACATGGATTTTTCCCGGTTTCCCATAAAAAGGTCTTTCAATATTTCCTCTTCCAGTGTAATATTAATTTGAGTCATGTGTTCTTTCCTTTCAGTTTTTTGTTTTTCTCAAACTCATTATACCGAAAGCGAGCGCATGGCTCAATTTTATTTTGAATTTACACCAATTATATGGACTTTATCTAATACTTGTCAGACATCAGCGAATGGATTAATGAAGAATGCGATAATAAAAGTGAATGATTTATTTGTCATCAAATCAATATATTGAGGAGAACAGTGATGAAAATAAAATTGGCGATCTTGGATAATGATAAAAACTACCTCGGCAGGATTATTGCCACTCTTGAAGCAATGTATACGGACAAATTTCAAGTGTATTCTTTTTCAGATTTGGATATTGCGTTAAAAACTATAAACGAAGCAAATATAGATGTGTTCGTTGCCGGTGATTCTTTTAACATCGATTTTTCACAGCTTCCCAAGCGTTGCGGGTTTGCCTATTTAGTGGAAACGCCGGGGATTGAAACTCTTAACGTACATCAAACAATATGTAAATTTCAAAAAGTTGACTCAATATACAAACAGATACTTAGTATATACGCAGAGTATGCCGGCAATATAACCGGTCTAAAAATAGCAGACGAAGATTGTAAGATTATAACTTTCGCATCACCAAGTGGCGGAACCGGAAGTTCTACTATGGCTGCGGCTTGTGCGATTCATTTTGCAGCCAGAGGGAAGAAAACATTATATCTGAATTTTGAGCCTTTCGGTTCTTCGGATGTCTTCTTTTCCGGAGAAGGAATGTTCACTATGAGTGATGTGATTTACGCATTAAAAAGCAAAAAAACGAATCTTTCGTTAAAGTTGGAAAGTTGCGTCAAACAAGATCGAAGAGGCGTTTATTATTTCTCGCAATCGGAATTTGCACTTGATATTGTAATTATAGCGGTTGATGCTAAAGGGAACAAGATTGATAACGCATATAGCATCAGCAACTGGAACACACAGGAAGGCGCAACACCTGATGAGGCAACCCATACTGCAACAATTTCGTTTACGGAAGATGCCAATTATACATTCGCTATCGGCTATACCGATGAAGCCGGCAATACAAACAGTACGCCGAATACACATGATTCCGTTGCTCCGTATAAGTTTACGGTAGATACGACCAGTCCAACTGGTACCGTAAAGGCCGTTTCAGAAGAAGGAAGAACAGAAGAATGGGCGGAGCTCATAAATGCGTTAACATTTGGATTTTGGTCAAATAAAAAAATCACCATATCAGGAACGGCTGATGACATCACATCGCCTGTTGCAAGCGTTATGTATTATAAGGCCACATCAACGAGTGCAAGCGACCATACAACTGCACTTACTCCAACACAGCTTGACGGCATAACGAATTGGAAAAATTTTACAGGTTTTGATGTGGTGGCAAATGAACAGTTTACCGTATATATTAAAATTACGGATAATGCCGGCAACTACACATACATTAGTACAAACGGCTTGATTGTAGATGATCAGCATCCTATTGAAGAAACGATTGCTCCTGAAATTACTGTAACGCCTGAACAACCGATTAACGGGATTTACAATGGAAATGTTAAGGTGTCAATTACAGTTGACGACCCGCTTGTTGGAGGCACATATTCCGGATTAAAAGAAGTCTCTTTTGCTGTGTTTGACCGAGCAGTCAGCACGGTAGAGCCGACTCAGAGCGGCATCTTGTATACATTTGAAAATGCAAATCCCAGACAAAGCGAGCTTCTGAAAACATGGAATGGTGAAATAACCGTTGACAGCAATAAGAATAACAGCAACGATATTCGTATCGTAATTGCTGCTAAGGACAACTCATTAAACGCTTCAGAAGATTTTACAACAATTATGATTGACACGACAGCGCCTGTTATTGATATTTCATATGACAATAACAATGCCGACAGCACAAAGTATTTTAAAGAAAACAGGACGGCAACGATAGTTGTGACCGAACGCAATTTTAATGCGGATGATGTCAAAATTAACATTACAAATACTGATGGCGTTATTCCGTCAATCACAAGTTGGACACAAGTTGAAGGAACCGGAAATCTTGATAACACGAAGTGGTCGGCAACAATCAGATATGCAGCGGACGGTGATTATACATTCGGCATCGAATACACAGACCTTGCCGGTAATAAGTGTTCTACCGTTGAATATGCTGCTTCAACGGTTGCGGCAACCGAGTTTACGATCGACAAGACTATTCCTATTATTGATGTTTCTTACGATAATAATTCTGCGCAGAACACAAATTACTACAATGCGGAACGAACAGCAACAATTGTCATTACGGAGCATAATTTCAGTGTTGATCGTGTTGAAATAAATCTTGCTGCCACGGATGATGGAGCAAATGCAACAATTCCTGCCGTTAGCAATTGGTCAACAAGCGGAGACAGGCATACAGCAACAATCCGATACAGCAACGACTCACTCTACACCTTTGCTATTGCATATAGCGATTTGGCTGGTAATGCGGCAGCGGATTTTGAACAACAAACTTTCTATGTGGATAAAACAATGCCCACGCTTTCCATTACGGGTGTTGAGGATGGCTCTGCAAATAGTGGCGATGTTGTTCCGGTTGTGTCATATTCTGACACTAACTATAACAGCGAGGATGTTGCAATTACTCTTACCGGAGCTAACAGGCAGGCCGTTGCACTTGACGGAAGCTATGCAGACATTCGGAACGGAAGAATATTTACATTCAACAATTTCCCCAAGGAAAAGGATATTGATGACATTTATACACTCACGGCAGAATTGACTGATAAAACCGGCAACACAACCACTCAAACGATTAATTTCTCAGTAAACCGCTTTGGTTCTACATATGCGTTGAGTGAAGCAACTGCCGCTCTGAATGGATCATTTGTTAAGCAGCCCATTGATGTTGTCATTACAGAAACAAATGCGAATGAGTGTAAAGACATCAAAGTAACACTTTTCAAAAATGATAAGACTATTACCTTGACCGAAGATACAGATTATAAACTTGAGGTTGAGGGAGGCAACGGTAGTTGGTACAAATATACATATACTGTATTTAAGAAAAATTTTGAGGACGATGGCGTATATCGTTTGACAATCCGTTCTGAGGATGCTGCCGGAAATGTCGCCGAGAATACGCTTGAAACGAAGGACACAGAGATTAGTTTCGGCGTTGATAAAACAAATCCAAATACCATTGTTACGAATCTGGAAAGCGGAAAAACCTATCCTTTAGATAAACTCACAGTTATTATGTCGGTTACAGATAATCTAAAGCTTACATCGGTAGTTGTTTATCTTGACGGTTCAGAGTACAAGGTATGGAATGCGGAAGATATACAAATGCTGATTGCAGAGAAAGCGGACTTCACTTTCGATGTTAGCGGTGATTCGATAAAGGCGCATAATGTCAAAATTGTATCGACTGATGCTGCCGGAAACGAAACTGTTACCGAAATTAATGATTTTTATGTTACAACAAATCTGTGGGTACGATACTACAACAACAAAGTTTTGTTCTTCGGCTCTATTGGCGGTTTATTATTAATAATTGCTGTGCCGGTTGTCTTTGTGGTAGTAAAGAAGAGAAAAAAATCTGAGTAAAGACACAAGAAAAGGGGCTGTTGTAAAACGCATATTTTGTAACAGTCCTCTTTTTGAAATCCTGACCATGAAAACGCCGCCATCGGAAAAACCGGTGGCGGCGCAAGTATTTTATTTTTATTGTAAACTCTGCAAATCAGTTGTCATCATAATCATTTTCTTCTTGTTGCTGCTGAGGGTCAAGGTTTGTTTGGTCAATAATAAAAATCGGGCGGTGCTTTACTTCCATATATATTCGGGCAAGGTATTCCCCGATAACGCCTAAAGAAAACAAAATAAGCCCGCCGATAATAAAAATGGCGCTGATAATCGAGGGGTAGCCCGCTACATCGGTGCCCCTTATAAGAGTGCGAATAATGATATATACCGCATAGGCAACCCCGACCGAACTGAAAAGCGACCCTGCCAGGAGGGAAACCTTCAGCGGTACGGCGGAAAATCCTATAATCCCGTCAGCCGCATAGCGCATCAGCTTAAAAAATGACCAGGTGGTCTTTCCGGCTGCCCGTTCCCGGTTGACATGTTCAAACCATTTTGTGTTAAAACCGACCCAGCTGAATATGCCCTTTGAAAAGCGGCTGTATTCCGGCAGGGATATAATGGCTTTTACAACCTTACGCTTCATTATGCGGAAGTCCTGGGCGCCGTGAGCGATGTTTATGTCAATCATCTTATTGCTGATAACATAAAAGAGCCTTGAAAACCAGCTTTTCACCTTACTTTCTCCGCTCCTGTCCGTGCGGCGGGCGGCGGCAACGTCATAGCCTTCTTCCAGCGCTTCAAGCATACCTGTAATAAGTTCCGGCGAATGCTGCAAGTCGGCGTCAATTATTCCGACATAGTCGCCGGTGGAATACTTCATTCCGGCAAGCATGGCGGCCTCTTTGCCGAAGTTGCGGGAAAAAGATATGTACTTTACCCGTCTGTCTTTTTCGGCCGCTTTTAAAATCCAGTCAAGGGTACCGTCTTTACTGCCGTCATTTACAAAAATCAGCTTAAAATCATAGCCGGTGCAACTTTGCATAACCGAGTTAATCTCGTCATAAAACAAAGGCAGAACCGGCTCTTCATTATAACAGGGGACTATAAGGTCAACAGTTTTCATTGGTCTTCTTCCGCTATCGTATAGTTATTTATAACCGCCATAAGCTGGGGGTCATTGTCTTTATCCAGGTTATCCAGATTCCTCTTTTGTTCCGGAGGCATTTCAACTTCCATATCCGGTATGATGCCGCCGTTGTAGGCGGGGGAAAGGTAGGGAGTAACTTCGGCAACGGTTATGAGCAAAGCGCCGCCGGTTTTAAGCTTAAATAACTCCTGCATGGTATTGTTGCCGGCGGTTTTTTCACCCACTATAGGCGCTCTTTTAAAGTCCCGCAGGCTTACCGCAAAAAGCTCCGCCCCGCCGGAAGTGCCGTCGTCAACCAAAACCGCCATGGGCAGGTTGATTTCGTCGGAATCCGAAGGGAAGGTGGAGTGAACATTGCCGTCACGGTCCCGGGCCGTGGCAATCGCCATTGTGCCCTCCGTGGCTACGGGTACCAATACATCAGCGGTTTTGGCCGCATATTCAATCGTGCCCTCCCGTGTGCCCCTCACATCAAATATTAAAAAGTTCACATTTTTGGATTTAAGTTCCTTAATAGCGGATTTAAGCTGTTCGGGTGTGGTCTTATTAAAGGAACGGATTTTAATATGGCCGATATGCCCGTAACTGTCAAAAGTGACGCTGCGCAAATCATAGCCGATTAAAACGCTTACGGTTTTTGTCTGTTTATCCCTTACATAAGAGAGAGTTACGGATTTTAACGTTGTGCTTTGCAGTTTGGGTGCCAGAATATCGTAATTATCCGGGGTAAGTTTTTCGTTTTCAATGCTTGCAATTACATCTCCCCGGGCCATTCCTTCTCTGTCCGCAGGGGAACCCGGCGCTACATTCATAACCGTCATTGTGCCGTCGGCGGCGTTTTTGTTTGTGATTATCCCTATACCGTTTATTCTGCCCTCCACGCTGTTTTGGTAATCGGCGTATTCCCGGGGCGTAAGGTATCTGCAGTTTTCTTCTTCAAGCCCCTGAATATAGCCGTTGGCAATTTTTTCGTTAAGTATCTGTGTGTTAACCTTATCGTTTGAGAAAAAGTTGGAGTTTATTATCTCTTCAATTTCATCAAGGGCATATCTTCTGTCCAACCGCTCGGAAAGGGAGGGGATAAGCTTGTTATATGTCTTTTGCGCAAAGGCCATAGTTGCGGAAAAACTTACCGCAATACTTACAATTATCAGTGATATGGCAACGCCTAAAGAGATTTTTTTGTTCATATAATTAAAATTCCTTTTGGATTAAAGTCCGCTGAAAACTTTTCCGACACCGTGCTTTTTATTCGGGTAATAGCTTATCGGGTCGACACGTCTGCCGTTAACCCTGGTTTCAAAATGCAGGTGCGGACCTGTGGAGTTGCCGGTGGAGCCGATTTCGGCAATTTTTTGTCCCTTCGTCACCGTCTGGCCCTTACTTACTACAAGCCTGCTGGCGTGGGCATAAAGGGTTGAAAAACCGTTGCCGTGGTCAATCAGCACATAATTGCCAAAGCTCTTCTCCCAGCCCGCTATAAGTACGGTGCCCGCTTGTGCGGCAACAATATTTTTGCCGTATGAACCGCCCTCAACGCAGATGTCGATACCGTGGTGTACACCTCCGCTGGGGTAGCGGGGATACAGGGCGGTATAATAAACTCTTGAGTAGGGTACGGGGAACTTGAGACCCGTGTCATCAGGGGGAGTCTGGCCGGAACCCGAAGACCCGTGTTCTTTCAAATAATTTTCAATAAAACGGTCGGCCTCGTCACGTTCCCGCTCATACTGCTTCAGCTGTTCACGGTATAAGGCGCTGGTTTTGTCCAGTTTTGCAATCTCGCTCTTGGCCTGTTCGGACTGCTTCATGGCGCGGTTTTGAGCGCTGNNCTGCTGAGTTTGGAGGCCATATTGTCCTGTTCGCTTTTTTTAACCTTCAGGTCGGAAAGCTTTACATTCAAATCGCTCTTAACTTTTTCCACACGGACTTTGTCTTCCTCAAGACCTTTCTTTAAAGCTCTCAGGGCTGCAACTTCTTCTTTCAGCTTGTCAATCAGTTCCTGATCACGCCGGGCAAGCTGTTTTAAAAGTTCCAGATTAAAAAAGAAAGCGGACATATCCTCCNNCGCCCGCATTCGCTCCTGGGCAAGCAGTCTGGTGCTTTCCGCCTGAGCCTCTTTTGAGGTTATTTCCGCTTCCGTTTGGCTTATCTTTTCGGTCAGGTGTAAAATGTCGTTTTCATATCCGCTGATTGTTGAATTGATGCCCTTGATGTCTTTGCCCAGACGGGTTAAAGAGGACTCAATAACGGCAAGCTGTTTTGCGTAATTATCTCTTTGAGCATTAAGTGTACGGATAAGCTGTTGCTGTTGGCTTTTGTCTTTTGACAATACGCTCAGCTGTTTTTCTTTTTCCCGTATTTGTTTGTTAAGTTCTTCAATCTTTTTGAGGGCATCATCGTACTCGTCGGCATATACCGCAGGTACACCCGTTAAGAAAAGCAGGGTGATGCAAAGCAACAGGGCGGTAATTTTTGCAAAGAGACCGTGTCTATTCGCACTCATGCACCGCAAACTCCTTTTCTTTAAGATATTTTGCAATAGCTAAAAAGCTGCCGAAACTGCCCGTAACAATACCCAGGGCCACAAAACCGACGAAAATTCCCGCCGCATAGTGGGAAAAGGGGAGGGAACTGCGCTCGCCTATATCTGTAAGCAGGTCAGCCAAAGCGCGGATGGCAAGTTCATAAATGTCCCATACGGCAAAGGTAGCCAGTATGCCGGATATTATGCCTAAAATCATTCCTTCCAGCATAAATGGCAGGCGGATAAACCAGGGGGTGGCGCCTACATTGCGCATAATGCCGATTTCCAACCGGCGGGAAAACATTGTGATTTTAATAGTGTTGGAAATAATGAACAGGGACACGATAAAAAGCAGTACGATAATCCCTATGCTTATAAGAGTGACGGTGTGTCGAATGTTGTAAAGTTTTTGCGCAAGTACTTCGCTCGCGCGCACGCTTTCAACCCCGGGCAGGGCTTTAAGCTCCCGCACCGTTTCGCTGTAGCGCTGCATATCGGTAATGGTCACCTTGTAGGAGTCGGGGAAGATTGAGGCATCACTGCCCAGCAGTTCCGCAATCTCCGGCCCCGCACCGGCAAGGCTTTCTTTATAAGCTTCTTCGTTGGGCACAAACTCCGCCGATTTTACATTATCCAGGGCAAGAATACGTTTATGCAGGTCATCGCCGGGGGAACCTTCAACTCCGTCAGGGTAAAAAACCGCAATAACATTTTGGTTTTCAATACCCTCGACTATGGAATTTACATTGACCAATAACAAAAAAGCGGAGCCGATCATTATAAGGCAGCTGAATAAAACCGAAACCGAAGATATACTCATCAGCTTATTAACTACAATATTTCGAAAACCTTCTTTTATTAAAAAGGCGGCGCTGCTTCTCCTCATTGGCTTTCACCTGCCTTGGGTTTGTTGTCTTTATCTTTCTTAAAACGGTTTCCGTTGGAGTTTAAAAGAGCCTGTGCACCCGGGGAAGGGCAAAACTCTTCCTTGGGCTTTGCTGCAATAACCCCGCTGTCCGATACCACTCGGCCGGAATCCAGCAGAACCACTCTTTTGTTAAACATGCGAACTAAATCATGCTCATGTGTAACCATTACAACCGTGGTGCCGTCATCATTTATTCGAGAGAGTAAAGCGACAATTTCCCTGCTCATAATAGGGTCAACATTGCCAGTAGGCTCGTCTGCTATCAGTATTTTAGGTTTATTTGCAAGAGCACGTGCGAGAGCAACGCGCTGTTGTTCCCCGCCGGAAAGCTCATCGGGTTTGCGCTCTTTTTTTTGCAAAAGGTCTACCAGCCCCAAAACAAACGGGACAACTTGGCGAACCTCTTTTTCGGCGGCGCCTACAGCCCGCATGGCAAAGGCAACATTATCATATACGGTCATGTATGATATAAGTCTGAAGTCCTGAAAGACAATGCCCAATTCTCTGCGCAGATAGGGGATTTGTGAACGGCGCATGTCGTTCAATACCCGTTCGCTTATACGTATACTGCCCGATGTGGGAACTTCTTCCCTTGTCATCAGTTTTAAAAACGTGCTTTTTCCGGCGCCGGAAGCGCCAACAATAAAGACAAACTCACCGGACTCTATACGTAAACTGACATTATCCAGTGCAGGTGCACCGGTACCGTAAACCTTTGACACGTTCTTGAATTCAATCATATGAGGGAGCTCCTAAAAATCGTAACAGTCGGCCCCTATAACCTGACCGGTTTTGCATCCAGATATTTTTTAACCATAAGGGCCACTTTAAAAACAATGGCGTCATCAAACTCGCGCAGGTCGAGGCCTGTAATCTTCTTGATTTTTTCCAGCCGGTAAACAAGGGTGTTTCTGTGAACAAAAAGCTTGC
>DCTF01000050.1:0-1817 GCA_002329225.1 Ruminococcaceae bacterium UBA1447 | reverse complement strand
AAGGAACATTTCGCAAAGAGTTGTAGGCAGCTGATAAATCAGACGGGCAATGCCTAAATTTTCATAGCTGATTATGGTTTTTTCAGTGTCGAAAAACTTGCCGACCTCAAGGGCGACCTGAGCCTCTTTGTAAGAATGGGCAAGGTCCCTGATTCCGGTAACTATTGTGCCTATACCGATAAGAGGCGTTATGTAAAGCTCGTTGCTTAAAGAGTCGGCAATGGAGCGGGCAAGCTTTTCCAAGTCCTTGGAGCCTATTTTGGCTTTTACTTCTTTCACCAGGGCTATGTCGGTCTTATTAACGTTTACAACAAAGTCTTTCGTCTTGTCAGGGAAGAGGGTTTGAACCACATCAAAAACGGAAATATCATTATTTTCCGGCACGCGGATCAGTAAAACCACCCGGGAAGCCTCATTGCTGAAGCGCAGTTCCCTTGCTTTAATGTAAATGTCGCCGGGCAGGATGTTGTCCATAATAACATTTTTAATAAAGTTGCCCCTGTCAAACTTTTCGTCATAGAGTTGCTTTATATTAGCCAAAGCAACACAACTGAAGTCCACAAGACGTTTTGTGTCCTCATCGGCACCTTCAATAAATACGGCGTATTCCGTTTTTGTGGGGTCGCCGAAGGCGCGGAAGGTATGACCGTCAATGATNNATGAAGTGTTCGCCGCTCTCAAAAATTTCCGCAGATTTTGCGACCACATCGCCGATTTTACCCAATTCGCTGCAGGATATGATGGTGCCGGTTTCATCCAGAATGCCTATTGTCTTGCCTATTGCATCCCGCAATTCGTGGATAACTCCCTGAAAAAGTCTGTTTGACATACTCTCTTCTCCCAACAATTTTATTTGCTTTTTGAGCATATTATGCAAATTGACCATATAAACACATACATATTACACAACAAAAAGCGCATTTGCAAGCCGAAAATCGCAAAAAAAGGGTATTCGGCACAAAAATTCTTAATGATAATAAGGTCGGGTATGTTTATTTTGGGGAAAATCCCCAAAAAGGGCTGTTCAGCGGACGGAAAAAGACTTTGTAGAAAATGAACAGAGCAAATCGCCGAAAATCCCGGAATAAGCGGTTTTTTTTCGCTAAAAGGCGGTTTTCGGTTTTAAAAGGACAAATCTTTTGTCCTCACTTTCCTTATCCGGTAGACCCTTTCAGCCGCCGGCTCATCCGCTCCGGGTAAATCCGGCGTAACGGGATAAATATCTGTGTTAGGTTCATAGCGCCTCTTTTTAGTGCGCAGGACAAGGCGCTGTACATCATTTGTTTTATGAACGGGACGGCTCAGACCGCAGTTGAACTCCTTCCCGTTCCAAACAAGGGTATAAACGTTGTTTTTGCAGTCCACCCTTATTTCCGCCTTGTGCCAGGCGTTGTAGTCGTCAATCTCAAAGGCGTCTTCAACATTTGAGCCGAAGCGGACTTTAACCGTACCGCCGCCTATGAGTACCAGACAGGAGGGGATGCCTTTGCCGTCAGTCAGCTCAATTTCCAGATCCTCTTCGTATTTGCCCGTTTTCAGTTCAAAAGAAACACTTACGGCCTCGCTTACGGGGAATATACGCATGGCTCTTGCATAGTCGCAAGGGTCTTTATCCGTGATTTTAAGGCAAGGGCCGTCGTCGCCGTTTTCAAGTCGGACGGGCGCCCACCCGGTGGAATAGATATTCCAGTCTTTTACAAAACCGTCGGCACAGTCGTCAAAGTCGTCGCAAACATGTTCCGTCACGGCGGTACGCACGGGCACGGGTATGCGTGTAACTCCCATATCCTCCTTGTTTATGCTGTGGCTGAGCCAGA
>DCTF01000097.1:192-7143 GCA_002329225.1 Ruminococcaceae bacterium UBA1447 | reverse complement strand
GTCACCACCCGCTGGTTTGACGAGAAAGAGATGAAAGCGAAAAAGGTGGACACCTGGGACGGTTCCGTGGGAGGCTGAGGGGAAATAGTGCTCCCCTCCCCTGTTGCGTCAGAAAGGGAATGAATTATGGCACATTTAATTGATGTTCGGGATATGTATAAGATCTATAACCCGGGAGAAAATGAGGTTCGGGCACTCGACGGCGTGAGCCTGACCATTGACAGGGGTGAACTTGTTGCCATAATCGGTCAGTCGGGTTCGGGCAAATCCACTCTTATGAATATGTTGGGGCTTTTGGATGAACCTACCAGCGGAACTTACTTTTTAGACGGCAAAGACACCAAAGATCTGACCGATGACGAGATGTCCGAAATACGCAATAAGCAGATAGGCTTCATATTTCAGGGTTTCAACCTTATTTCGAGCCTGACGGCTCAGGAAAATGTGGAACTCCCCCTGGTTTACCGGGGTATGAGGGCGGATGAAAGGCATAAACTTTCCCAAGAGGCGCTGGAAAGAGTGGGGTTGGAAAACCGAAAAAAGCATCTGCCAACCGAACTTTCAGGCGGGCAGCAGCAAAGGGTCGCCATAGCCCGGGCCGTAGCCGCCAGACCGCCTATTATCCTGGCGGATGAGCCTACGGGAAACCTGGATTCCCGCTCCGGGGTAGAAGTCATGAGGGTTCTGCACGAACTGAGCGAAGAAGGACGCACCGTAATTCTGATTACCCACGACAACGATATAGCGGAAACCGCCAGAAGAATAGTACGGATACATGACGGAAAAATTGTGGAAGACCGGAACAAGGTCGAATTAAACGAAATGTAAAAAAAATAAAATTTAAAAGGCTGTGCAAGTTTGTTTTTTGCACAGCCTTTTTGTATGTCCGGGGATAGATTTACAGCAACGACTCGTCATAAAGGGCGGAGGGGCCGCCTATATACTTGGGTCTGGTGCGCACACCGATTACCGCCGCACTGCCCACCCTGTTATTGGCAAGCCTTATGGGGACGGCCACTGTCTTTAAATGCATACCGATGAGGGTACTGCCGATGTCCAAGCCGGCATCGGCTTTAATTCCCTCCAAAGCAACGGGATTTGTAAAGCCTTTGTATGCGGCGGTGGCAAAAGAGCCGCCCGCTTTGGGCTGAGGTACAACATTGACAATCTCCGCACCCGGGAGCAGTGCCGCCCNNGCCGCCCGTTCAATAATAATTGCACGGTTGAGCCTTTCACAGCACTGGGCGGCCAAAAACACGCCGGCGGGGTTTAAGGCTTCCGTTATGCCCTCATAAACCGCCGCGCCCACTTCCGGTCTGGAGTCGGTACCAATGGTACTGCCCGCAATTTCGCTGGAAGAACAGCCGACAATCACGATGTCACCGGGTTTAAGTTTTGACCTCTCAAGCAATTCCGCCGCAGCAAAAGTTGCCTGTTGTTTTATTGTTTGTAAAGATTCCACGGAGCACCTCCGAATGATATTCTTTTAAAATCAGTTGTTCAGGTATTTTACCGGAGTCTTTTTTAAGACTTCGTTTAATAATACGGCTAAAACAGCATTGACTACCCCTTGCACCGTATTGCCGAATATGCTTGCAAGCGCACCCTCAACACCATATAGGAAGATTTCCCCTATAAAATAACCGAAAACCATAAAAAGGCCGGCGGGAAGCGCCGCCAAAAGGGCGTATTTACGCTTCATTTTTTTATAAATCAGGCCGCAGATAAGGCCCTCAAGGCCCTTAACAATAAAAGTTATCGGGGCATAGATTGCGCAGCCGGAGACAAGGTCGGCCAAGGCGCTGCCAAGGGAACCGGCGGTAAAGCCCGCCAAAGGCCCCAAAAGGAAGGCGGCAAGCATAAGCAGGGTGTCGCCGAGGTTGACATAGCCGTTTGCCACAAGCAATCCCTGCGGCAACTTTAAAAACATTGTACTCACCTCTGTCAGCGCCGCCATCATGGCCAAAAGAGCAACATTTTGTATTTTTGACTTTTTCATAATACTCCCTAATCGATATAAAAAATACCGTTAATTTTGCTATGAATATTATACTCCGATTATCCGGCATTTAACACAATTATTTTACCAATATTTTACCAAAAAGAAGAAGCCCCGGCTACTGCTTTTGCGGTTTTCCGCAACAGTTCCAAGGCTTTTTTGTGTTTTAGGGCCTTAATGCTCCTTAAAAGTTATTGAGCCTTAGTCGAGGACATATATTCGTACACCGCGGCGGCCCCAGACATAACAGTCATCAAAGGTATCGAGATAAACATCAATGGTGCAGCTGTTCCTTTTTGCAAAGCCGCCGGTATCAGCCGCTATACAATAGCCGTAAACATATTGGCCGTCAAGGGTAACAACAAAGAGCCGGGTGCCGTAGGGAAACTGCTTGGGATTGACGGCAATATAGCCGGTTTGTGCGGGTCTGCCCGAGGCGGTGCCGCCTCCGCCGGAATAGGCCGTTGCGGTGCCGTCAACAATACGTGTGTAATTTGTTGGAAGACCGTCGGGACCGAGTTTAATATCCGCCGGCACGGGAAGGGGCGAGATGGGCTTACTCCCCGAGCGGATGGTTATTTTGCGCAGAGTGCCGACAAGAGTGATTTGCTGAACCGGTTTTTCAAGAACTTTTGTGGAGATAACTTCAGCGCTTTCAAAAACTCCGTTGACAATTCTGTCTTTATAAACCACTTCGTTTTTGCCTTTAACGCCCTTTTGAATTACCTTTTTTTCTCCCCTGTACATTTCAGAGGTCTTTTTGGTAACTTTTTCAAAGGGAACCGTTTCCCGCTCCGTGTGTTCTTTATAAGTAACCCGTAAAACTTTGACAACCATACCGGGGGTAAGTTTTTCTTCGGCGGGGGGCTTGGTTTCATCGTCTTCCCCAAGGGTTACACCTGCCATTTTGAGGGCGTCTTTAACGGTTCCCACTGCGGTTTCAAGTTCGGTTTTTTCACCGTCCGCTTCCACCGTCACGCCGAAGGCTCTGTGTATAAAGATGTTCAGACCTTCGGATACGAGTTGGTCAAGAGCGGGTTCGAATTGATCTTTAGGGTTTAAGGTGATGCCGTTGAGGGCAAGAGTTTTTTCCACGTCTTTGACGCCGACAAAGATTTCAGACAAATCGCCGTCGTTTATCCTTACCGAGCAGGCGCGGTAAACGTTGAGAGTTGAATCTTCACCTTTAACAAAGGCGGAGGTGTCGAGAAAATCGTTTTCGCCCAGAGTTATGCCCTGCTGTTCGAGTACTTCTTCGGGCGTGTCTTTGAAAGTGTTGACTGTTTGAGTTGATATGCCGTCGTTAATGGTGACCTTGTAGCTTGCAAGGGCGGAAGCTACAACCATGGTTAAGGATATAATCAATACAAAAGATATAACTCCGATAACTACATGCGCTCTGCGCAATTCAGGCCCTGCATCGCCGTTACTGTTTGAATCTGACATCAGGTATGCTCCTTTTCGAACGCCGCTATTTCAGTTTTGCCGTGCGGCACTCTCTTATTTGCTTGCCTTTGCCAAATATTACTCAATTTTTTTGCTCTGTCAAATGTTTTGACTTCCATTTTTTGTTGACATTGCACAAGAATACCCGCCCGATACGGCATCTCAGTTTGACAATTATTCCTTTTCGACAATTTAGCCCCTTTGTTTTTTGTGGGATATTGAAAAGTTGCAAAACGGGCTTTTTTTGAGGTTTTAATGCATAAAAAGAAACAAACCCGCATTTTTGCAGGTTTGTATCGGTTATTTATTAAATCTATACATTGATCTGAAGCAATCGCATCATTTCTTTTTGGGTTTCCACTTCCTGTTCCGCAATAAACTGCACAAACCTGGAAGCCTCTCCCCTGCTCTGATACAGGCGTATGCAGCCGTAATAATCCAATCTGTAAACAGGCGGTACAATAACGGGCAAATAACCTTTTTGAATAAGGGCAAGGTTTGTAAGCAACCTTGCGGTTCTGCCGTTCCCGTCTATAAAAGGATGAATTGTTACAAACTTTAAATGCAGGAGTGCGGCAAACTCCACGGGATGATATTTACCCCGCTCGGTCTTAATCCAACTTTCAAGCTCCGCCATTTTTTCATCCAACTCTTCAGGGAGAGGAAAAACACAGTCCGAACCCGAAATAAATACCGGTTGCTTCCTCCATACTCCGGCGTTTTCGGCATCTATATCATAATAAAAGAGTTTGTGAAGGGTTAAAATGTTTTCGGTCGTAACTGTATCGCTGTCAAGCAAAGTGAACATATAATCATACGCTTTGCCGTGACCGATTGCTTCATAGGTGTATCTAAGGGGTTTTCCGCCTACTGTTAAGCCGTCTTCAAGCAGTATTTTTGTCTCGCTTTCGGTAAGAGTATTACCCTCGATAGCGTTTGATGACCATGTTGTGCCGACCCTGTAATAATCACGGATTTGCTTCAGCATCTCGCCCTCAAAGGGTCTGTATCGGTCTATTGCCGATTTATTGAGGTCTATCTTTTGAAAAATGCTCATATTGTTCCTCCAAATACGGAACTGATTGAACCACATAGTTGCCTAAGAAAGCCCCACATTCCTTGAAAACATGGAATATGAGGCATTCCTGACAGACAATATCGCTCTCGTTTATCTCTTTGAGAACTGGGGCGCTCTGCGGGCAGCCTTCAAGCCGTACTTCTTTCTTTCCTTCATTCTGGGGTCTCTGGTGAGGAAACCGGCTTTTTTAAGAACGGGGCGCAGTTCTTCGTCAAAAAGAAGAAGGGCACGGGAAACGCCGTGACGGATAGCGCCCGCCTGACCGGTAACGCCGCCGCCGTTGACACGGCAGACGATGTCAAACTTATCCTGCGTGCCGGTGAGAATGAGGGGCTGACGCACGATGAGTTTGAGGGTTTCAAGGCCGAAATAGTCGTCAATATCACGGTCGTTAATGGTGATTGTTCCGGTACCGGGATAAACACGGACTCTGGCTACTGATTCTTTTCTGCGGCCTGTGCCGTAAAAGAACGGATTATTATCGTACATTATTCATTGCCTCCCTTCTTAAAGCGCCCATTCTTCGGGCTTTTGCGATTGATGCGGATGTTCGGCGGAAGCGCTGACACGAAGACGTGTAAGAGCTTTACGCCCTAACGTGTTATCCGGCAGCATGCCTTTTACGGCTTTGTAGACGACAAATTCGGGCTTCGTTTCCATAAGCCTGTCGTACCTGACCTTTTTATGGTTGCCGATATAACCGGTGTGACGGTAGTAGTATTTTTGCTCGAGTTTTTTACCGGTGAGCACAGCCTTTTCCGCATTAATGATGACGACATGGTCGCCGCAATCCGCATGGGGGGTGAATACGGGCTTATGTTTGCCCCGCAAAAGCGTGGCGGCCTGAGTGGCAACACGGCCCAGGGGTTTGCCGGCGGCGTCAATCAGGTACCACTTGCGGGCAACATCCTGCGCCTTGGCCATATAGGTTGACATAGGAATACCTCCGTTTGATATTAGCCCCGGGGCAAAAAAATAACCGAGCCGCCCCGATAGGCGATTTGCCCGGTTATACTAACATAAGGAATTGTCCCTGTCAACAATTATTTTGATTTTTTTAATTTAAATTGCAATATCTCCGTTTTACTCGCTTTTTCGCCCCGTTTACCCCCAATACCTCACGCTCAAAAAACGATTCGGCTAAAAATGAAAAAGCTTAAAACTCACTCGGAGAGCCTTTTTTGCAGGGCGGCAACCTTTTCAAGCTGAGCGGGGATCTCTATCCCCTGAGGGCAGAGGGGCAGGCAGACACCGCATTTTATACAGGAGTCGGCCGTTTTGGAGCCGAATGCCGACCACCCGTTTAAAAAGGTGTCTTTTTCACCGCCGAGTTCAAACCTGTTAAACAGTTCAAACATTCCGGGGATATCCACACCCGAGGGGCAGTCTATACAATAGCCGCAAGCGGTGCAGGGCACCATATTCCGCTTATTAAAGGCATCGGCGGCCTTTTCAAGCAATTTAAGGTCGTCAGCGGACAGAGGTTCAAGGGCGGAAAACTCGGCAATATTCTCTTCCAACTGTTCCAGGGTAGTCATACCGCTTAAAACGGTAAGAATTCCGGGTAAGCCGCCGGCAAAACGCAAAGCCCAGGATACAACGCTCTTGTCGGGGCGGGCGGCTTTCAGCAGCGCCTCCGCCTTTGTGCCGGGGTTTGCCAATTTGCCGCCCCGCACGGGTTCCATTATGATGCAGGGGATATCTTTTTTACGCAGAATATCATGCTGCTGCTTCGCCTGCTGCTTTTCCCAATCCACATAGTTAATCTGAAGCTGGGCAAAGTCCCAATCATAGCGGTCAACAACGGTTTGAAGTACGGCGGGTGAGTCGTGGAAAGAAAATCCGATGTTCCTGATATAACCTTCCGCCTTCTTTTTTGCAATAAAGCCGNNGTATGCGTCAAAGGTAATGACTTTTTCAAAAAGCTCCTTATTCAGCGCATGCAGAAGGTAAAAGTCAAAATAGTCGGTACGCAGTTTTTTCAACTGTTCTTCAAAGACTTTTTCCAAATCCCCGGGGGATTCAAGCCCCCAAACGGGCATTTTTGTGGCAAGAAGGTACCGATCACGGGAATATGATGCAAGGGCTTCCCCCATAAATATTTGGGACTNNTAAAATAGGTAATACCGCCCTCAACAGCTCTGTCAATAATTGCCTGCGCCCTGACTTTGTCAATTTTATCGTCCTGTCCGTCAATAACAGGCAGACGCATGCAGCCCATACCGAGTTTGGATACCGGAACGGTGCAGTTTTTAAATTCAGCGGTCAACATAACGCTATCCTCCGTTTTGCGATTGATAGTATTATCAGTCGATCTTCTATATCTCAATAAACTTCTTCATAAGGCCGGGACCGAAGTCAACATAATTGCCCGTAGCCTTGGCGCTTTCCTCATCAATGCTGTCCACACCGCAGCCCAAAGCTTTAC
>DCTF01000097.1:0-165 GCA_002329225.1 Ruminococcaceae bacterium UBA1447 | reverse complement strand
GGTGGGGTGGTCCGGCAAAATCATAATTTTAAAGTCGTCACAGCCGTTAAGGTAATCCAACAAGACGGGCAGAACCCGCTCGTCTATCAGTTCGATTGAACGAACCTTGTTTTCCGGCTCGTTGCGGTGACCGCATTCATCGGGGGCTTCAAAATGCAAATAAAC
>DCTF01000008.1 GCA_002329225.1 Ruminococcaceae bacterium UBA1447 | reverse complement strand
AATTCAGGACTATCTGGAAGACGCCGCCAGGGCAAAGACCAATGCGGAAGCCTACCGTCCACAGGCGGACAGGCTGGGCAAAGAGTTGGCCGCCCTGCGTTCGGAAAAAAAGGGTAATTGAAAAACAAGGTTGAAATTTTAGCTCCGGCGGGCAGCCCGGAAGCCCTTAAAGCGGCGGTACGCTGCGGGGCAGATGCCGTATATTTCGGCACAAAAACTTTCAACGCCAGACGGACGGCAAAGAATTTTGATTTTGACGAAATGGCCGAAGCCGCCGCCTATTGCCGCGGCAGAGGTGTTAAGGTGTATATCACACTTAACACCTTGGCGGGGGACAAAGATTTTACGGAGGCCTTGGCCGTTGCGGAGCGTGCCTGCGCCGCAGGTGCGGATGCACTGATTTTGCAGGATTTGGGGCTTGCCTCAGCGGTGCGGGAAGCGGCGCCGGGTATGAAACTCCACGCTTCCACACAGATGTCCGTTCAGACCCTGAAAGGGATTGAACTGCTTAAAAAGCTGGGTTTCAGCCGCATTGTGCTGCCGAGGGAACTTGGCCGGGAAGAGGTTCTTGCCCTCATAGAAGATGCTCCCCTGGAACTGGAAATGTTTGTTCACGGCGCCCAATGCATGAGTGTGTCGGGCCAATGTTATATGAGTGCGGCTTTGGGTACCCGCAGTGCCAACAGAGGTATGTGCGCCGCCCCCTGCCGCCTGCCTTTTTCCGCCCCGGGCGGAACGGGTTTTGACCTGAGCTTAAAAGACCTTTCCCTGATAAAACATCTGCCTTTTTTGGCCGAGCGGGGGATTACTTCTTTTAAAATTGAAGGCCGGCTTAAAAGACCCGAATATGTGGCGGCGGCGGTGGTTGCCTGCCGGGAGGCGCTGGAGGGCGAACTGACCCGGGAGAGCCGAAGCAACCTTGAGATGATGTTTTCCCGTGAAGGGTTTTCGGACGGTCACTATCTTTCGGAGCGGGGGCGGGGAATGTTCGGCGTTCGTCAAAAAGATGACGAACCCGCCTTTGAGTCGGCGTTGTCGGAACTTCAAAACCTGTACGGACAGGAAAATCCTTTGCTGCCCGTTGACTTTGTCTTTACTGCAAAGAGCGGAGAACCGCCGGAACTATCGGCCCATGCAAACGGTAAAAGGGTGTCGGTTCGCTCCGATGAAGTTGCACAACAGGCGCAGAAAAAACCGGCTTCGCCCGAGGTTGTTGAAGAGGCGCTTAAAAAATGCGGGGGCACCCAGTTTTTTGCCCGGAACATTGACATAAATTTACAGGAAGGGCTGCATCTGCCCTTATCTTTAATAAATGCTTTGCGCAGGGAAGCATTAAACGGGCTTAACGCTTTGCTGAAAGAGGGGAAAAGCATTCCCTTTTCGCCGTTCTCCGAAACTGTAACCGAACATGCGGCAAACAATCCGGTGCTGTATGCACGGTTTTCAAATCTCTCACAGATTCCGGAAAGTCTGGACAACATAGAATGTATTTGGCTGCCCTTAAGCACCGATGAAAACACACTGAAAACTTTTGCCGAAGGCTCCGTTAAAGCGGCGGTGGAACTGCCCCGGGGGATTTTCGGCGGCAGTGACGGAATAAGAAAGCTTTTAAAACGGGCAAAAGCGGCGGGGNNATAAAAACCGCCGTAGCCGGAACCCTTGACGGTGTTGCTTTAGCTTTGGGGGAAGGCTTTGAAGTCCTGGCGGGGCCGGGAACCAACATTTTCAACACCCGCAGTATCAAAACCCTTTCACGGGAGGGAGTTACAGCCGTCCTTGTGTCTACCGAAATGACGCTTAAGCAGTCGGCGGCTTTGGGCGGTGACTTGCCCCGAGGAATTTTTGCCTACGGCCGCCTGCCCCTTATGCTGACCCGAGCCTGCCCTTTGAATAACGGTAAAAAATGTGCCGATTGCGGCGGTAGCGGGGCGCTTAGGGATCGTATGGGCATAGAATTCCCCGTGATTTGTGAAGCGGGCTGTTCGGTTGTTTATAACTCGCGCCCGGTATATTTAGGCGATAAAAAGGAAGAGATTAAAAATATGGACTTTTTACTGCTTTATTTCACAACGGAAAGCAGGGAAGAAGCCGGCCTTGTAATAAAGGATTTTTCAGCAGGTGTGCCTCCCCGTGGGGAATTTACAAGAGGGGCGGCCTACAGAGGCGTGGAATGACGGCGTTTATTTTCAGCTTGGACGGTAATAAGCGAAATTATAAAATAAAATGGAAAGAGGAATACTATGGAGAAGTTAAACACTTACACCCCAAAGGAGCGGAACGCCTATCTGATAGGCCTGGCGGGGCAAAACATCATTTACAACATTATCGGTGCCGGCCTGGCCTATTATCTGCAGTTTACCATTCTTATCCCGGCTGCGACCGTGAGCATTATAATGGCAATTGCAAGAGTCTGGGACGCCTTCAATGACCCGATGATGGGTACAATTGTTGACAAAACCAGAACAAAAATCGGCAAATGCCGTCCCTATCTGATAGCCGTACCTATCCCCATTTTGATTATTACCGTACTTTGCTATACAAACTTCGGCTTTTTCGATCCGAGTTTGGGTGGGAATTTTGTAGGGAAAAACGCCGCAATAGTTATTTGGGCGGCTGTCACTTATGTGCTTTGGGGCATGACCTATACGGTAGGAGATATCCCCCTGTGGGGCATTACCGCCCTGATGAGCGAGAGCGCCGAGGACAGGCAAAAACTCCTTTCTTTGGCAAGGATGATAGCCGGTATCGGCGGCGGTATAACTCTGGTGAGTTTTCAGCCCGTTGCCCTGGAGTTGGGAAAACATTTTGCCAGATTCTATGAAGATACGGAAAAAGTGACCGCCGCTGCGGCGGGTGAGCGGATGGGCTTTATTGTTGCCGCCCTGATTTTCGGAGTAATAGGCTCCGCAATGTTCCAGCTTACGGGACTGTTTACAAAAGAGAGAATCCCCGCCTCTGAAAAAAGTTATTCTCTTAAAGAAAACTTTAGCCTCATGTGGACAAACAAGCCTTTCAGGCAGATTCTTCTTTCCGGCGTAATGGGCAGCCCGAAACAGCTTTTGATGTTGGCGGCCATGCCCCTGGTCACTTATTATTACGCCAGCAAAAACCCCACGACAGCCCTGCTTTACATGGTGTTCCTGGGCGGGGGTATGCTGATAGGGCAGTTTGCCGCTATGGGCCTTGCGCCGAAACTGGTGTCCAGGTTTGAAAAGAAGGATCTATACAATTACAGCAATCTTTTCGGAGTAATCCCCTTTGTACTGATTTTTGTTCTGTACCTGATTGCGCCGAGAGATTTGGTAAAGCCCGTATACTTGGTTATTTGCTTTGTTCTGTTCACTTTCGGCGGAGCGACTGCGGGAATTAATACCGTTTTGCAGAGCTATATGATTGCCGATGCGGTGGACTATGAGGAATACCACAACGGAATAAGACCTGACGGCGTTTTCTTTTCCGGCCAGACCTTTATTGTAAAGCTTACCACCGCTATTGCTACCGTTATCAGCGGCATGGCCTATACTGCGGTAGGTTTTTCGGATGCGGCAATTGACGAACTGAATAAATTTATCGCAGCCGGCGGAGTTCCCCGTTTGGAGGACAAGTATTCTCAGTTTATGATGATTTTGTTCTTCCTGGTTTCCATACCGCGCGCAATCGGCGGAATACTTTCGGTTATCCCCACCTGGAATTATGCTCTGAGCGACAAGGAACATAAGCGCATGTTGAATGAACTCAATGAGAAAAGGCATTTGGCCGCAGGTAAGGAAGATAACGTTGAATAAACTGCTTGTAATGAAAGTAAGACCGGAGGCAAGGCTCCCGGAACGTGCCACGCCGGGCAGCGCCGGGCTGGACCTCTGCGCCTGCATTGAAGAGCCGCTGACCCTTGAACCGGGCGGACATGCCCTTGTCCCCACCGGTATTGCCATAGCCCTCCCCGGGGCGGACTGCGCCGCCTTTGTTTTTGCCAGGAGCGGGCTGGCGGTTAAACACGGTTTGGGTCTTGCAAACGGCGTGGGCGTTATTGACAGCGACTACAGAGGAGAAGTTTGCGTAGGGCTTGTAAACCAGTACGAAAAGCCGCACCGAATTCTTCCCGGTGAGCGCATTGCCCAACTTGTGGTAATGCCCGTGGCGGCAATGGAAGTGACGGAGGTCGAAACCCTGGAGGACACCTCCCGAGGTTCCGGCGGATTCGGTTCTACCGGTCGCTGAAAGGTTTTTCGCTTAAAGTCATAGCTTATTGGTTTTCATCCTTTACCGGCCAACGGTTTTATGTGGTAATGCACCTGGAGGTAACCCATGTTTTTGCCGCATTCAGTCGGAACACAAAGCCCTCTTTTCGTGATTTCGGTCACGAGAAGAGGGCTTTAATTGTTGCGTTGCACCGATAGCGAATGCGGCGGGGTTAAAATAATAAAAAGTTTATGGGGGGCGAATTAAATGAAAGGAACTTTAATTTTCAGTGAAGGCGAAGTTCTGGCGGAAATTCTGCTTGCCGGTGATGCCGGGGAGCAGGAAGTTTATGCGGCGGACGAACTCCGGAGATATCTGGAACTGATGAGCGGCAAACCTTTTTGCGTGGTTCGTGAAAAAGGGGAAAAGCCGGTAATAGCCTTAGGGAAGGCGGCGCTTGATTTTATCCCGCTCGACGAGGGGTTGGGCAATGACGGCTTTATAATAAAAACCGCCGGCGAAAACCTCGGCATTTACGGCGGAAAACGGGGCGTCATATACGGTGTTTATGAACTGCTGGAGCGTTTAGGCTGTCGGTTCTTTGCTGCCGACTGTGAAAAAATACCCGTGCTCACCCGCATTGAGGTGCCGCAGATTTATGACAGACAGGTGCCCGTTTTGGAATACCGGGCTCACAACCTGAATGTTTACACAAAGCATACCCGTTTTGTGGTAAAAAGCCGCCTCAACGCGGCGGCGGATATAAAGGAAAAACACGGCGGAAACATAGCCTATGTCTGGTTTGTGCACAGTTTTCAAACCATTATGCCGCCGGAAATTTATGCGAAAGAGCACCCGGAATACTATGCGCTTGTGGACGGAGAGCGTCCCACAAAAACCCAACGCTTTCAGCTTTGCCTGACGCACCCGGAGGTGCTGAAAATTGCCATTGAAAGGGTGAGGGAGGCGCTTAAGGCAAATCCCGGCAAAACCATCATTTCCATTTCCCAAAATGATTGGGGCGGCAACTGCCAATGTCCGAACTGCACCGCTCTGGACGAAAAGGAAGGCTCTCCCGCAGGGACGCTCATACACTTTGTAAACGCTATTGCCGAAGCCCTTGAAGAAGAGT
This sequence comes from Ruminococcaceae bacterium UBA1447, assembly GCA_002329225.1. Lineage (GTDB taxonomy): Bacteria > Bacillota > Clostridia > Oscillospirales > Acutalibacteraceae > UBA1447. The sequence goes on along the minus strand of DCTF01000008.1, from coordinate 3,359 downwards.
TCCCGGAAGTGATTTTTGACACCCTTGCCTATATGTACACAAGGCAGGTTCCAAAATTCGCCCGGGCAAGGCACAATGTCTGTGTGCGCCTGTGTTCCATTGAGGCCTGTTTCTCTCACTCTTTTGAGGAGTGCGATGATTATACCAGAGCGATGACCATGCTTGACGGCACAAAAAAGATGTTCATTGACGACCTGAGGGACTGGGGCAAGGTCTGCGGGCGCATGTATATCTGGGACTACACCACATGTTTTGCCCATTACCCCACCCCCCACCCCAACTGGCGCTCTTTGCAGCCCAACATGAAGGCGTTTGTTGCAAATAATGTAAAGGGCATTTTTGAACAGGCCTGCGGAGCCTCTGCCGGGAGCGTGGATTTAAACGAGCTCAGAGCCTATGTTATAAGCAAACTTCTCTGGAACGCCGAAACGGATGTGGAAAAACATATAAAAGAGTTCACCGATTATTATTACGGCGCCGCCGGAGTTTATATCAGGGAGTATATTAATCTGCTTTGCGACACGGCGGAAAAATATCACTGCCATGTGGGCTTTAACGATAACCCGGTTCATGCGTTTTTAAGCGAAGAAAACCTTGACAAATATAACGCCGTTTTTGACAAAGCGGCTAAGGCTGTCGAGGGGGACGCCCTGAGCCTTTACAGAGTGGAAAAGGCAAGGCTTGCCATAAGATATGTCAGGATGAAACGCAGGGCTCAGCTGGACAAAGTCTGCGATGCGGAAGAAATAAACGCCTTCTTTAATGACTGGATAGGCTACGGTATGACAAGGATAGACGAATGGGTACGTTGGGAAACCACCCACAAGGCTCTTTTAAGAGGCCTCTGGCGCGGAACTGAGTTTTACGATCATTGGGCCGGAGAGGGCGGAGACGAATACTGAGTTTGCGGGCAAAATAAATTTTATTCAATCTTAAATTGCCCCGAAAAAAAACAGGCCGTGCAAAAAACAATTTCTGCACGGCCTATTTATTTGTATTGAACAACTCAGCGGATTTCTGAAATATAGAATTCTGCAAATACTTTTCCGCAATTAGCGCAATAATACGCCGGTGAATATCGGCCGCAGTTTCTGTTTTGAATATAAAACTTTTTTCTCTTGCTTCGTCCCAGAATTCCGGTTTCACTTTTTTCGACGGAACACCATTTAATTGCAACATCCAGAACTCTTCCGATGGTGATTTTGGTAACTGTTAGGAATCCTTTTTCCATTTCGTTGTTACATTGACTGCACTTCATTTTATCCTCCTGTCTTTCTCAGTTTATAACTAAACACAAGTGCGGGAACATATTTTGCAATCGAATTATAACACAAGTTCAAACATCTTGGAATTGCGAAAGAAGAAAAGACGGTGTCAAACAGAAATTACACAACAAATTGGCAAAGTCTGGATTAGTTTGAATTTGACTGCATATGTTGTCGGGTGTATAGTTATAACAGTATTATCATCGACAGAAGGGATTAAATATGAGTAATAAATTTATTCGTGAAGATGTAGATTTTTATTCAGACGGGACAAGATGCAGTGCGTGGCTGTATTTGCCTGCCGTGGATAAAAAATGCCCCGTCATTGTCATGGCGCACGGTTTGGGTAGTGTGCGTGAAATGCGCCTTGATGCCTATGCCGAAAGATTTGCGGCGGCGGGATATGCCTGCTTTCTTTTTGATTACCGTCACTTCGGAGCCAGTGACGGCAACAGAAGACAGTGGATTAATGTAAAAAAGCAGCTTGAAGACTGGAATTGTGCCGTTGATTTTGTTAAAAAAAGCGACAAGGTTGACGGCGGCAGGATATTGTTGTTCGGTTCCTCATTTAGCGGAGGCCATGTAATAACATTATCATCAAAACGAAAAGATATTACCGCAACCGTGGCACAGTGCCCTTATACAAATACATTTGCAACCGCAGGTTCACTTAAACCGAAAACAACCGTGAAAACAATACCGTTCCTGATAGCTGACCTGTTATCCTGCCTGACGGGATATCACCCCGTAATGATTAAATTGGGATCCGCTCCCGGAGAAGTTGCGATGATGGCGGTTCCCGATTATAAAGACGCATTAAAACTTGTGCCTGAAAATACGACTTTTATAAACAAAGTGCCTGCAAGAACATTTTTGGAGTTTGTCAAATATTCACCGTGCAGATATACTGAAGATGTTGCAATTCCGATTTATTATGCCGTTTGTGCGAAAGACGTGTTGGCGCCCGCAAAAGCGACAATTAAATGCGCCAAGCGTTCCGGGAAGGCGACAATTAAAGAATATAACTGCGGGCATTTCGGTATTTATGTGGAGGAGTTTTTTGAAGAGGCGATTGCGGATTATATTGCTTTTTTTGATACCGTTACCGCATAAATAAAAGGAAATTTTTATTGATTCCTGACCGTAGGATGTTACGGATGTAAACAAAGGGGCTGCAGCGATTGCTGCAGCCCCAAAAAATTGTGGGATATACTTTATTATTTGTACATCGGGCCGTAGGTTGCACAGGCTCTGTAGTCGGCGCCTTCCAAATCGGAGGTGCCGAAAGCAGACCAGGCGTGGGGACGATAAACTTTTTCGTCCGGTACGTTGTGCATGGAAACGGGGATACGCAGCATACTCGCCAGAGCCAACAGGTCTCTTCCGATATGACCGTAGGTCAGGGAGCCGTGGTTGGCGCCCCAATTGGCCATGACGGAGTAAACATCTTTGAAGGCGACCTTGTCGTTGGTGTTGGGCACAAACCAGGTGGTGGGCCAGGTGGGGTCGGTGCGCTCGTCCAGCGTCTTGTGGACGTGGGCGGGCAGCTCCACAGACCAGCCCTCGGCCAGCTGCAGCACCGGGCCCAGGCCGTCCACCAGGTTCAGCCGGACCATGGTCATGGGCATGCCGCCCTTGGTGACCAGGTGGCTGGAATACCCGCCGCCGCGGAAGTAGCCCAGGTCCGCGTAGCAGAACTGGGTGGCGTCCAAACAGGCCGCCGCCTCCTCGGGCCTGATGTCCCACCAGGGTTTCATGGCGGGCTTGCCCTCGGCGTCCTTGCACTCGCCGCTGGCGTCCAGGCACACGGCGCCGGAGTTGATCAGGTGGATGACGCCGTCCTTGGCCGCGCCGTCGGGCTTCCAGCCGGTGACGCGCTCGATGGCGTCGGGGCTCCAGTAGGTGCGCACGTCGGCAAAGCCGGAGGCGGTGCAAGAGATCAGCTTGCCAAAGAGCATCGCCAGGCCGTTCAGGTGGTCGTTTTCGGTGGCCACCGGCATGGGCTCGCGGATGCCGTTCCAGTCAAAACTGGAGGACAGGATGGACTCCAGGAAGTCGCCGTTGGGGAAGTGGTCGTTCCACTGGCGCTGGCCC
>DCTF01000012.1 GCA_002329225.1 Ruminococcaceae bacterium UBA1447 | reverse complement strand
TTCGGCCCTTATTATAAGGTTGCCGTCTTCAACAAAGGATTGTTCGGACGATATAAAGCCTGATGATCTGGGACCGACTCCCCTGTGTTCCCATTTTGTAAGGTCCAGGGTTTCAGTTTCAAACTCATCCTCGAACACCAGCTCATAACCGCTCAGGTCAAGTTCCGGCCCCCGCGGAGTTTGNNCCAATGCCGCAAGAATGGCGGCAACAGCCTGTTTAAGGGCTCTTATTTGCCGCGGTGCAAATATTTTTCCCAATAAAGCATCCATTTTACACTCCCCTTTTAATACTTTTAATATTTTTAATGCGACCCCGCCGCATTGCGCATTGTCTAAACAAATATCCATCTTCCCTTTTAAGGGAAAAAAGAACTCCGCTTAATTGTATCCCGTTAAGCTTTCTTATATACTCTCACATAATCCACAATAAAATCGGTGGTAAAGCCGGGTTTTGCCGTAATCACTTTCGGGACTTCAAGGGAAAGTATAACATACTCTATCTCCCTGCACACCCCGTCTTTAAAGTCCGAGCGTACCGCTTCCACACCGTTTATGTAAAAGATATACTCCTCGTCGGTCCACTCCAGCCCGTAGGTGTTGTACTGCGTGTAGAGCTTATCCGCCTTATAGTTGCCCAACACCTGGGACCTGAGGCCGTCGCCGTAGCCGCCCACATGCACGTTGAGGGCAACTGTGTCCCATAAGAACGGGAGCGGGTACTTGTAATTATAGGACTCAAAGATGTCCACTTCCGCACCGCCGAGACCTCCGTTTGAAGCCTCTTCACTTTCCATACCGGGGGAATTGAGCCAGAAAGCGCTCCAGAATCCGCCGCCTAAGGATGAGATACAACGGCACTCAAAGTAGTAGCCGCCGCCGTAATAATCCTCCACGGTGCGGATCATTCCGCCATACCAGCCTTCGCCGTATTCTCCGTTTTTATGTTCGGCCCTCATTATCAGGTTGCCGTCTTCAACAAAAACCTGTTCAGGGGACATAAAACCCGACCGCCTTACGCCGTTGCCCCTGTAAGCCCATTTTGTAAGGTCCAGAGCATCGCCCTCAAATTCGTCCTCGAATACAAGTTCATAACCGCTCATATCAAGCTGCGGCCCATCCGGAATCTTGTAAAATTTAAACGCGGTAATGCCCGACAACTCCAACAGCACAAGCAATAAGGCAAATACCCGTTTAATAACCTTTAATTTCCAAGGCGCAAAGATTATCCTTATTATTGTTTTCATTTTGTCCTCTCCTTTTTATCTTTATTAACACGGCACCCGTGCGAATCATATCTTAAAACATCCTGCTCCGTCTAACAGTATTTTTTCTCTGAAAGGAAGAAAGGATCCGGACTTTTAGAACTAAATCCCTTTTAAGTTTTCTTATAAACTCTTACATAATCCACAATAAAATCGGNNATAATACTGCCGGCACTCGGAATTTCAAGAGAAAGCAAGACATATTCCAAGCCCTTGGATACTCCGTCTTTGAAGTCCGAACGTGCCGCTTCCACACCGTTGATATAGAAGATGTACTCCTCGTCCGTCCACTCCAGGCCGTAGGTGTTAAACTGAGTATAGGGTTCTTTGACCCTGAAGTAGCCTAAGCCCTGCGATCTCAGACCGTCGCCGTAACCGCCCACATGAATGGCGAGGGAAACGGAGTCCCTGTTAATTCTGTCCCTGTAGTTGCCGGCCTCGAAAATATCCACTTCCGCACCGCCGATGCCTCCGTTGGAAGCCTCCGCACTCCCCATGCCCGGAGAATTGAGCCAGAATGCGCTCCAAAAACCGCCGCCGAGTGAGGCGATACAGCGGCATTCAAAGTAGTAGCCGCCACCGGCATACTCTTCCACCGTGCGCATCATACTGCTGTACCAGCCTTCGCCGTACTTTCCGTTTTTATGCTCAACTCTCATAATAAGGTTGCCGTCCTCAACAAAGGCCTGTTCGGGGGACATATATCCCGCACGCCTGACACCGTCGCTCGGAATCCATTTTGTAAGGTCCAAAGCATCGTCTTCAAACTCATCCTCAAACACCAGTTCATAACCGCTCATGTCAAGTTCCGGCCCCCGCGGAGGCCGGGCAATGTCAAACAATGCAAAGCCCAGCATTTCCAGCATTATAAGAAAAGCGGCAAAGGCCTGTTTAAGGGCTTTCAGTCTTCGAGGTGCAAAAAGTTCATCCAGAAATTTTCTCATTTTTCCCTCTCCTTTGCGCAATTGTTTATACTGCCTGAACTGCACATAAAAACAAGCCGCCCGTACGGGCGGCAGAAATTAAATTATTAAGCTTTGGCCGCTCATATCGGCCGGTTGGGGCAAATCCATAATCTGCAAAATTGTCGGAGTAATATCGCACAGGCGGCCGCCTTCCCTGACCGAACACGGGTAGCCCGCAATTAAGAAGGGCACGGGGAAGGTTGTGTGGGCGGTGAACGGGGAACCGTCGTCTTCCATCATTTTATCCGCATTGCCGTGGTCTGCGGTCAGCACCATAACTCCGCCCTGCTTTTTTACCGCCTCGGCAACCTTGCCTACGCAGGCGTCCACCGCTTCCACGGCTTTGACCGCCGCCGGCATTATACCCGTATGGCCGACCATATCGCAGTTGGCAAAGTTCAGAACAATCAAGTCGTACTTTTTGCTCTCTATCATTTCCACGGTTTTATCCGCCACCTCAAAAGCGCTCATTTCCGGCTTGAGGTCATAGGTGGGAACATCCGGGGAATCTATCATAATTCTGTCTTCCCCCTCATAGACGGTTTCGCTCCCGCCGTTGAGGAAAAAGGTCACATGGGCGTACTTTGTGTATTCCGCTATACGCAGTTGTTTAAGGCCGTGAGAGCTGACTACGCCGCCCAAGGGCATTTTTACATTTTCCGGTTCAAAAGCCACATGCACGTTAGGCATAGTGGCGTCGTATTCCGTCATGCACACATAGTAAAGGGGCAGTCTTTTTCCTCTGTCAAAGCCCGTAAAATCGTCATCGACAAAGGCACGGGTGATTTCCCTTGCTCTGTCCGGACGGAAGTTGAAGAAAATTACGCTGTCCTCCGCCTTGACCGGACGGGCATCGGCGGCTACGCAGGGGATTATAAACTCATCGGTAACACCCCCGGCGTAAGAGGCCTCCATCATGGTGCGCACATCCTTAAAGACGGGTGCGTCCAAGGCCGTCATAGCCCTGTAAGCCTTTTCCACCCTCTCAAAGCGCTTTTCTCTGTCCATACCGTAATAGCGCCCTATTACCGAAGCTATCCTACCCGTACCTATCCGTGAAGCCTCTTTTTGCAACTCGTCAAGGTAGTCCGCTCCGGAAGTCGGAGGTACATCCCTGCCGTCCATAAGGCAGTGGATAAAAACATCCTCAAGCCCGCTGTCTTTTGCCATCTGTAAAAGGGCATAAATATGAGTGTTGTGGCTGTGAACACCCCCGTCTGAAACCAAACCGATAAGGTGAAGGGCGGTACCCTTGCTTTTGCAGTTTTCCATTGCATTTACAAGAGTTTTATTTTTAAAAAAGTCTCCGTCCGAAATGGCTTTTGAAATCCGTGTAAGGTCCTGATAAACCACACGTCCGGCGCCTATGTTGGTATGCCCCACCTCGCTGTTGCCCATCTGACCGTCGGGCAGGCCGACATCCATTCCGGAGGCGCCTATATAGGTCATCGGGTTTTCCGCCATAAGGCGGTCAAGATTGGGCTTTTTTGCCGCAAATATGGCATTGCCGTAACTGTCCGGATTATGGGCGAAACCGTCCATTATGCAAAGAAGAACCGGTCTTTGTCT
>DCTF01000116.1:4030-5433 GCA_002329225.1 Ruminococcaceae bacterium UBA1447 | reverse complement strand
GGGGCCTATTCCGCAGCCGATTAAGCCGGAAATGAGAGCGGCCTTGCCGGAGGTCATAAGAATGGCATTTCTGCAGTTAAAAATCTCCCTCAATTCCTGCTCGCAGTGCATGGTCTCCTGAAGACCGCCGTTGCACTTGAACATATCGCGGGACTCTATAACCTTCGCTACCGCTTCAATTTCTTCCCTGCCTATTCTGTACATTTAAAATCCTCCAACAATTTTAAATTTTCCAGGATGATATTATAATCCGTATTCTCGGCCAAAGTCAAAACGCCGGAGGTACGGAACACATCAATTTCATAACCTCCCCGGCAGAACTGGTCTTCACTCGGAAGATAACCGTTGTTGCCGTTGGTGCAGCCCAAGCAAAGAGTGTGTTCAAAGGGGCTGTAAGCACGCAGACGCAGGGAGATTTCGGAGAAAATTTCAAAGGGCATGGGAATAAATACAACTGAACCGACTTTAAAAACGGTTTGGGGATAAGTAAAATATTTTTCCTGCGGCAACCCCGTTTCGTAAGCCTTAACAACGCTTTCAAGATATTCCGCCGTTCTGCCGGCTATGTTGATTCGGTTTTCAATGTCCAAGGCGGCGAGTCTGCTCTTCGCTTCTTCCAAAGGCAAAACGGGAGCAAATGGCAGATTGACTGCACCCGCAGCAAACTCAAAATCGACTTCCCCGTACCCGTCAATACTTTCATAAGCTCTTTGAACATCCCCGGCGGCAACCGCACCGAGTTCATTGACATAATCAAGGTTGCCCACCGTCAGCCCGTTTGAAATTCTCGGCCCCGTATCCCCCTCGGCACCGTTGAGAAAAGCGGTCACCGCCCCGCTTAAAGAATCCAGCCGGTCAATCATAGCGCCGGCCCAATCCCGTGTAATCTCTGTGTTTTTGCCGGCCGCCGTACAGTGTGCGCCGTAGTGAACGATGTTGGCTATCACCTCACCCGAAAGGCTTTTAAAACTTATTACCGTCATATTCGGGTCATAACAGCCCCAGGGGTTTTGCCCGAGGCTCACAGTATTATCCTTATTGAGTTGGCGGCGGTTTATACCCACCTTACTTTTTACCGAGGCTACTCCCGCCAGAGCGGGCTTCAAACCGTTCACCGCGGTTTTAACCGCCTTTAAGGTTTGAGGGATAAAAATACTGTCGCAATAATCCCTGTCCACCGGCCCCCAACCCGCATTCCCCGACATACAAGGCCCGGAATGGGTGTGGGTGGAGCAGAGAATTATCTGCCGTGCGGGAACGCCCGCCGCCTCGGCCGCCTTTTGCCTGATTTCATCGCTCAAGGGGGTTTCTATAAGGCAAACCGTGGCGGAAATGATTATACCGATATTTTCACCCTGACTGAAAGCAATAGCGGTCACGGTAAGGTCGTCGTTGACGCATGT
>DCTF01000116.1:3823-4019 GCA_002329225.1 Ruminococcaceae bacterium UBA1447 | reverse complement strand
CCCGCCCCCGCTGAAAAAACCGCCATTTTACCGCCCCTTTTCTTCCGGCAAACAGGAATAGAATCTTTCCCGAATATTCTATATTCATTCCGTTCTAAAATCAATGAATATATGCATAAATATATACAAATATGTAATTATTCTGCTTTTTACTTTATTACTATAATTGACAAAAGAAATTAAGGGTGATAGAATG
>DCTF01000116.1:0-3760 GCA_002329225.1 Ruminococcaceae bacterium UBA1447 | reverse complement strand
CAGGGAAGAGAAGAAAGAAACCCTGAAAGTCGGTATACTCGGCTGCCACACCGGCGAGTACGCCCAGTACGGCCTCGCGGTTAAAAACGGCGCCACCCTGTACATCGACAAAATCAATGCCGAAGGCGGCATCAACGGCAAAAAGATTGAGATTGTTGCCTATGACAACAAGGCGGACAATGCGGAAGCTGTTAACGCTTTCAGCCGTATGGTCGGAGAAGGCATCACCGCCCTTATCGGCGACGTGCTCACCGGCAACNNTCCCATCAACATGCCCATGATTACCGCTTCCGCCACTGCGGACGCCGTCACCTTTGATGCGGATAACAACAAGGTCTATTCAAATGTTTTCCGCACCTGCTTTATTGACCCCTTCCAGGGTCAGAAAATGGCTGAATACGCTGCGGAAGTTTTCAAGGCCAAAACCGCCGCCATCATCTTTGAAACCGGTAACGACTATGCTATCGGCTTAAAAGACGCTTTTAAGGCAAAGGGCGCTGAGGTAGGACTTGAAATTGTTGCCGAAGAAGCTTATTCCAAGGGCGACAAAGACTTTAAGAGCCAGATGACCAACATTAAAGGCAAAAACCCCGATGTTGTTTTCTGCCCCAACTACTATGAAGATGTCGGCATGATAGTCACCCAGGGCCGCGCGGCGGGTATTACGGTTCCTTTCCTGGGCGGCGACGGTTGGGCAAGCGTTAAAGATTACGCTACCGCTGCGGATCTGGAAGGCTGTGTATTCACCTCCGGATACGCTTCCGGCTCCACTGAAGAAGTTAAGGCCTTTGAAGCGGAATTTACCGCCAAATACGGCGCCGAAACTTTGAACATGTTTGCGGCAACCGCTTATGACGCCGCTATGGTTCTTTGCAATGCGCTGAAAGTGGTTGAGGAAAAAGGCGGCATGAAACCCGGTTCCGACGAGTATAAGCAAGCTGTTATTGACGCTATCCGCGACAACAGCGCCGGAGTTAAAGGCATTACCAGCCCGACCGGCTACACCTTTGATGCAAGAAACAACCCCGAAAAGCCCGTCGTTGTAATTAAGCTCGCAAACGGCGAAGAGGTCTTTGACCGCATCTATTAATACAAAGACCGACAGATTAATCAGCACAAACTGATCCGGACTTCTGCCTTGTGCGGTTGACTTAAACTGCACAAGGCAGTTCTTAAGTAACTCTCATTCTCATTAGTCGAAAGGGTGATGCCCTCTGTCTACATTTACCAACATCGTGGAACAGACGCTAAACGGTATTCAAACGGGTTCCGTTTATGCGCTGGTAGCCCTCGGGTACAGCATGGTTTACGGCATTATACTGCTGCTTAACTTTGCCCACGGGGACATTATTATGGTAGGGGCCTATACCGCCTGGTTTCTTATGGCAAACCTCGGCCAATCCCCGATTATTGCGGTTGTTGCCGCAGTAATCGTCTGCACCCTGCTTGGCATAACAATTGAAAAAGTTGCTTACACGCCGCTGCGCAAAGCGCCGCGGCTGTCGTTATTGATAACCGCTATCGGTGTCTCTTTCCTGCTTCAAAATCTTGCCCAGTTGATTTTCGGCGCCGGCGCCAAACCCGTCCCCCCGATTGTTCAGATTAAAAGTCTGACTTTAGGTTCGGTCAGCGTCAGCGGCAACGCCATATTGACGATTGTGGTCTCCGTTATTTCCATGCTTTTGCTCACTATCCTGATTAAAAAATCAAAAATGGGCAAAGCCATGCGGGCAGTTTCGGAAGATACCGAGGCCGCTCAGCTGATGGGCATAAGCCTTAACAAAACAATTTCTTTCACCTTTGCCGTCGGTTCAGCCCTTGCGGGCATCGGCTCCGTTTTATACTGCGCCGCTTATCCCCAAGCCTCCCCCACCATGGGCGGCATGTTGGGCCTTAAAGCCTTTGTAGCGGCGGTGCTGGGCGGAATAGGTTCCGTACCCGGGGCCGTTATCGGCGGTTTTGCCATCGGGCTTGCAGAGGCCTGGGCTTCCGCTTTGGGGCTTTCCGTCTGGAAAGATGCGGTTGTTTTTGCCATTCTGATTTTGGTTCTGGTGATTAAGCCCACAGGCTTACTCGGCAGAAACCTGCAGGAAAAGGTTTAAGGGGGTGCGCGGCATGAAAAAAACAGCTAAAAAACTGCCCATGTGGCTGCGGTACCTGATAAACACCGTATTGTTTGTTGCATTGTTGCTGAGCAGCACGGCCTTTGTTAATTCGGGCAGCGTTTCCCCTTATCATACAAAAGTCATAATCCTTTGCGGCATTAACATGATTTTGGCTCTTGCCCTAAACCTTGCTACCGGCTATCTGGGGCAGCTGCCCCTGGGACATGCCGGTTTTATGGCTTTGGGGGCCTATTCCTCGGCAATATTTATGCGTTATATAACGGCAATGCCCGGAGTTTCCGCCTCGGCAATTTTCCCGTTAGGGGTACTGCTCGGAGGTGTGATAGCCGCTTTTGTAGGCTTTCTTATAGGCATACCCGCTCTGCGGTTCAAGGGCGACTATCTGGCCATTATCACCTTGGGCTTCGGCGAAATAATCCGGGTTGTACTGCTTAATATTGACGATGTTTTGGGCTTTAAATTCACCTACGGAGCCGCATCGCTTAAGAATATTCCGAAAACCACCAACTTTTTTAATACATTCCTCTGCGTCAGTCTGACCGCCTATATTATTCATACCGTTATGAAGTCCCGCCACGGCAGAGCCATACTCGCCATAAGGGATAACGAAATAGCGGCCGAGGCCTGCGGAATAAACACGGTTTATTACAAAACTTTCGGTTTTACCCTCTCCGCCTTTTTTACCGGTGTCGCCGGCGCCCTTTATGCCGGATACCTCGGGGTAATCTCCCCGGGAGCTTTCGGTTTTATGAAGTCCATAGAAATTCTGGTCACCGTGGTTCTGGGCGGAATGGGATCCATGCTCGGTTCAATTATCTCCGCCACCGTACTCACCGCTTTGCCGGAAGTGCTGAGGGCTTTTTCACAGTATCGGATGATAGCCTACTCCCTGTTGCTGATTATCGTTATGATTTTCAAGCCCTCCGGATTCATGGGTAATTATGATTTCTCACTGAGCACATTATTGGGCAAACTCGGAGGAAGAACCGGCAAATCGGCCGTTCCCGAAAAGGAGGGCGAAGATAATGAGTAAATTAGTGCCCGTACCCAGCAGAGGCATGGTGCCTGAAAGGGACGTTGAAAGCCCTCCCGTTTTGGAAACAATTCATCTGGGTGTCGATTTCGGCGGCCTTGTGGCGGTGGACAAATTCAACATCGTTATCGGCAAGACGGAGATTTCCGGCCTTATAGGCCCCAACGGCGCAGGCAAGACTACAGTCTTTAACCTTTTAACCAATGTTTACAAACCCACAAGGGGAACGGTTATTTTAGGCGACAAAGATATTTCCGGCATGAGTACCCGTCAGGTCTGCCGTGCCGGGATGGCCCGCACTTTCCAGAACATACGCCTTTTCAAGGATATGACAGTGGCGGAAAACGTCATGGTAGGTCTGCACCACGATATTAAGTACCACACACCCGGTGCGGTGTTCCGTCTGCCTTCTTTCTGGCGGGGAGAAAAATATGCCAAAAACAAAGCTCTTGAGATGCTTTCAATTTTCAACATGCAGGACATGGGGGATTTGAAAGCGGGCGGCCTGCCCTACGGCGCTCAGCGAAGGCTTGAGATTGTGCGCGCTTTGGCAACAAAACCTATGATTCTTCTGCTTGATGAACCCGCCGCCGGTATGAAC
>DCTF01000068.1:6919-7099 GCA_002329225.1 Ruminococcaceae bacterium UBA1447 | reverse complement strand
CCGGCATAATAGGGGGTTACGGACATAGTCTTTACCTCCGCTTGTTTTATTATTTTGATTTTCTATCCTTCAAAAGCGCCTCAAAACTTCTGTCATAAGTCGCCTCCCCCTCTTTTGTGAAAAAGCAGGCGGGGAATTGATCGGGGGCGTGGTTGGCAATACACTCGCAGCATTTGCCGC
>DCTF01000068.1:0-6890 GCA_002329225.1 Ruminococcaceae bacterium UBA1447 | reverse complement strand
CCACAAGCCATATTCCTCTTCCTTTCCGTATATATTCGGATAATCGGAGTTTTGGATTTCTCCCGATAAAAAAAGGAGCCTGTCCGCAAAAGCGGTCAAGCTCCTTTTGGCTGCGGAACTAGGATTTGAACNNTCTGCCGTGCTACCGTTACACAATTCCGCATCGCTGAACAATCGGAGCATCGCTCCGCAAGAACTAATTATACACGGGGAAGGTAAAATGTCAACCGAAAAACAGCCGCTTCCGCCATAAGTTGGCAAAAAAACATATAATAATTGCATGACGGGGGATTTAGGATAAAAGAACTGCGGGGCGATGTCCGCATCGTCCCGCAATTACCGTAATATAAAATGCCGTTTTACAATAAAAATCGGGGCGGAGTTTCCTCCGCCCCGGGTGCGCTTAAAGGTTTAGAACATCTCAACAAGTTTAATCAGAACCGCAATTGTTTTTATCAACTCGGTTTTTGCAATCTCGCTAAAGCCGGCGGGACCGAATTTGTCCCAAAGCAGGTCGCTGACGGTCTTGGCGGCTGCTTCCAGAATTATCTCATAAGTTTCGGGCTGAGCGGGGGGCTCCAGAACTCCGATTTTTACCAGAATATTGCGGAGCCGTGTTTCCACAGCATTGCATTGAGCGTCGTCGGCTACGGTGCTGTCGAGCATCGCATTGGCTTCATCGACCGCAGCGTTTAACTCGGCCATATCCGCGGCAGAAAGGTCGGTTCTGCCTTGAGCCTCAATGCACTGCGGCAAAAGGTCTTTTACAATACGCTTGGTATAGCGGGAACCGTTGAATTGAGGGAAGTCGGGGTCGGAATGAACGCTTGTTATGGTGTCGCCCGCCATAAGTATGCAGGCCAGACGCACTATAACATCGTTATTCGCGCACTCATGGTGCTGACCGGCAAAAAACCAGGTCTGTTCAGGCAAATAACAGGTGGAAGCGTCTACTACTCTGTCGGGAGAGATATGATTGTGGTCGGGGTTTGTGCAGCAGGTGTTTTGCTGCACATAGCCGTCGGGGAGGGTGGTCCCCGGTGCGGCGCTGTAAGCGCCCATACCGGTTGACGTAAGCTGAATAATACCGTCGGAGTTTACGTCATCGGCACATCTGAAAAATTGAAAATACTGGTAGTCGTTCCAGCCGTGGCCGAAGTTGAAACCGTAGCCGCAGATGTTATAGAACTGAATTCCGTCTTGAATATGCCTGTCAATATTTTCCTGCAAATTGCTTTGATAAGCGTAATATTTGTCCGTTTGCGCACGGATAACTTCATACTCCGGTCCGCTGAGGTAAATGTCCGCCAATTCCTCATAGCGGTCTGCGGGGATAATGGCCCACATGGAGGGAGTGTTTACAAAAAAGTCGTAGCGGATGACATCAAAGGCGGCATCTATTACATTGTTGAGTACTTTTTTAGGCAGAATGCGAACGGCAATGTTTACAAGATAACCGCCGTACCCCTTGATAAGCTGGGGGAAGAAGTCCCGATAAAACAGTTGGGCGGAGTTTTCAGAAAGATTTTGGGCAACCAGGTCGGCGAACACATCGCTGCCGTCGGAAGCGCCTACAATCCGCACAACTTTTGCCACGTCGTTGCGGTCTGCGTACTCGTCAANNGGGTACGAGGTTTACCTTTTCAGCCCCGGTTTGTTCCTTGACTACCTGAATAAATTCATTGAGTTTGGCAGCCTGGTCGTAAGTATTGCAGAAAGGCGGGAAGTTAAAGCAGTATATCCTGTCCTCACCGATTGCCGGCGCATATTTTTCCATCGGCATCATGTTGTAGAAGCCGCGCTTTGCATCTTCATCGTACTCGGAAAGGGGATATTTACGCTCTACCGCCTGAACATTTTCAATGGACTTGCCGTTAAGGTCGTGCTGTGAATAGCGGAATATGCCGGGTATATACTCCCTGACAACATTACTGAGCCCCATATCTCTTTGAAAGACAAGGGACAGCAAGGCCTTGGGGATAATCCTCCACAGGTTATCCAGCAGGGGAGCGGTATCCAGGTTCAGCACCCGCCATTCGTCGGGGAAGGTGCCTTCATTAGGTATTTTATTACCCTCTTCATCAAACAGCGCTACGGATGACATACCGATACCCGGCACAACAATCACCGGGTTGCCGCTCCCGGAATTAGGCGGGAGTAAGGCTTGTGCAAATTCGGCGCTGTTGTCCGCACCTGCGGCCTGTGCCGAAATCCCTCCGGCAAAAACGCTCATCAGCAGTGCCGAAACAAGGAGCAGGGATATCAGCTTTTTAGATAAAAATCTCATCAACAAATCAACCTTTCAGTTAATTATTTCCACTCGGTAGTGTAACCTTTGGCGGAGTAAAAATCAAGTAGCGGGCATTAACTGCGGGGACAAAATCTGTCGGAATATCCCTGAGGACCGACAACTTCATAAGCCGAATCACTGGCGACTTTAAGCAACGCTTCAATNNCTCAGATTCAGGAAAAACTGTGCGGCGGGACCCGTTTCTTTTTCTTTCGGCGCTTCCCTTACGCCGATTTTTATAAGGGCATTTTTAAGCCTGTTCGTAGCGGCCTCGGCCTGTTGCCTGTCTCCTATTGTAACCTTCAGCACATCCTCAGCCTCCGCAATGGCTGCGTTGAGTTCGGCAAGGTCTTCCGGGCCGATTTCCAACTCGCCCGCTTCGTAAGCCTCGAGTGCTTTCTTTGCATCGGGCAGCAGCCAACGGCGGATTTCTTTACTGTCAGACCCGGTGTTGAATTGGGGGAAGCGCTCCGGGTCGGAATAAACATCAACAAGGTTCGGATTGGTGAACAGCTCCGCCACCAAGTTCATGCAGGCGGCATTTTTTCCGGCTTCCTCATGGTCCTGATTATAGAAAAACCAGGTGCGGTCGGGGAAGAGGCAGGTGGAGGCATCTAAACCCTTGTCGGGGGATATATAGCGGCTTCCGGCGTGAGCGTTTAAGTATTCATCACTCAGGCGTCGGCCCGCAGGTGCGGCTGTGGCTCCCATTGAGGTTGACTGAACATGAATAACTCCGTCGGAATTTGTTGTTTTGTCGGAGGCGACAATGCCGAGGAAAGGGGAGATGTCGCTGTAGCTTAGACCATAGCCGCAAACGTTATGAATGGATGCGCCCTTTTGCTGTACCATATAGAGTTGGTTTTCTTCAAAGTTTAATTGCGCCTGATAAAACGCATCGGTTTTTTGCCGCAAAACGGCATATTCCGGGCCGGAAATCCACTTATCCGCCATGGCGGGATAATCCTCTTCAGGCAGCATTGCCCAAAAGTTCGGCGCACAGCGTATCATGGAATCCATGGCGCCGTTAAGCACCGCATCAAGGGTGTCGAGCAAAACCTGTTTAGGGAATATACGGATAAGCAGATTGGCAAGATAGCCCACGGATTTTAAGTTTTCAGCGGCAAGCAGTTCCGGCAAAAACTCTTTGTAAAGGGATTCGTCACCTAAATTAAGGTCACCGGCAAATAAATCCCTGAGCGCCGTAGCGCCGTTTAGCAGGGCAACAGCGTTGACTATCTTTTCCACATCGCCCTTGTCTTTAAACTGCTCGGCATAGGCGGTAAAAATTGAGGCGCCGAGGCTTACATTGAGAATATCCACCTTATCATGGCCGGTTTGTTCTTTTACCAATTGGATAAACTCGTCGAGTTCCCTTGCTGTCTGCATGGGGTCGCCAATAATATTGAAAGAAAAATAGTAAACATGGTCATAACCGATAGTTTCACAAATAGATCGGAGTGGGATATTTATGAACAAATGGTCAATCTCTTCATCGCTCAGTTCGGCAAATGATTTTTCATACCGAACCACCTTCAGGTTTTGGACAGGGGTTCCGTCTTTATTTGTGGCCTGACGCCAAAAAGCGGCCTTGGCAGTGTCGTACACCGCATCGGTAAATCCGTTATCCTTTTGAGTAATAAGCATCCTTGCCAAAGGCCAAGCTAAATTTCTAAGGGCCATTTGCATAATCTCGTCTTCATCGAGCATGAAGCCGCCTTTTACATAGGGCCTGCCGTCTTCTCTTAAAACGGGGTTGCCTTCGGCGTCAAGTAAAGCGACATCCGAGTCCGTAATGCCCGGCACCACAATAAAGGGATTGCGCCCGCAGGCACAGCCCCCGCCGTCATCGGAATTGCAGGCCTCCGCCCCGCAACGGGCGGCCGCATGGGGCTCCGCAGTGCTTTTGGCTGCGGCAGTGCGGGACTCGAACAATACGGGTGAATCGGTGACTTTTGCCGGAGGTGAAAAAGCGAAGAACAGGAACGCAAATGTCAAAACCGAGGCAAGAATGCGGCAAATAACCTTCTTCATTTCAACTCTCCTTAATCTGTTTCTCCAATGCTTGTATCGGAAATTCAGTTTAAAATATGTTAGCTAGGGGCATGAGGCAAATGCCGAAAAACACGCTGAAAAGCGCAAGCCCCTTGTGACCGTATTGGCGGGNNGGGAAGAGGGGATAAGCTCCTCTATGGCTATATAAATCATTATTCCGGCTATAAAGGCAAAAACAATGCCCATAAGCATATCGTTAATGAAGGGGCGAAGCACCGCAAAAGCAAGCAGAGCGCCCACGGGTTCCGCAATGGCGGAAAGAAAGGTATATTTAAAAGCTTTCTTTTTTGAACCGGTGGAAACATAAATAGGCATTGCCACCGCCAGACCTTCGGGGATGTTATGCATGCTTATCGCTACAGCAATGGTAATACCCAGAGAGGTATCGCTGTAGCCCGCCATAAAGGTTGCTATCCCTTCGGGAAAGTTGNNATAGCCAGAGCGGAAATAATGCCTACCCTGAAAAGGTTCATATGTTCCCGTTCCCCCTCTTCGCTTACCTCCTGGTGGGGGACAAATCTGTCCAGCAAGGTCGAAAATAAAATTCCGACAACTAAGGACAGAACCGTTACAAAAACTCCCAAGCGCCTGTCCGTACATCGGGTTAGGTAACTTTCGGCGTTGGGTAAAAGTTCGATAAAAGAAACGCTGAGCATCACGCCCCCGGCAAAACCTAAGGAAGCGGTTATCAGTTTATCGCTCTTCTTTTTTATAAAGATGACAACCACTGCCCCTATCATGGTGGAAAAACCGGCAATGGAAGAAAGCGCCAAGGCTCTTATGGCTTCCGGTGTAAACAAAATCTTACCTCCTGAAAATTATAAGTTAAAAAATGCACTTTAAAGCAGTTCTCCGGCCAACAAACCGGAAGACCAGGCCCATTGGAGGTTAAAACCTCCGCAATTTCCGTCAACATCCAGGACTTCCCCGCAAATGTAAAGGCTTTTAACTTTACGGGATTGCATTGTCACGGGATTAAACTCATTTATATCGGCTCCACCGGCGGCAACCTGGGCGTTGTTAAAGCCCTGAACCCCTTGTAAATCAAAATCCATGGCCTTAATTCGTCTATTGAGCAGTTTTATATCGCTTTCGGTTAAATTGCCGCAGTCAGGCTTGCCTTTATAAAACTTTAAACCTTTACAAATTGCCCTGCCCAAGGCCCCCGGCAGAATTCCCGCAAGCAGATTTTCCGCAGGAAGTGAAGGATTATNNGATATTCCGTCAATTCTTCCTCGCTCATGCGGGGAGCAAAGTCCAAAACCGCAAAACAGCCCTCTTTATTTCCGGCGGCAAAATGCTCGGAAACGGGACGGCTGACTTCCATAGCCGCAATACCGGAAAGGCCGTATTGGGTGAACAGAATTTCTCCCTGAGATAAAAAAGAGGGCTTGCCTCCGGGCAGATGAATTGATATTTTTGCATTCACCCTTACACCCTTGAGCGCCCTGATAAAGCCTGAAGGCGACCTGAGCTGCACGAGGGCAGGAAAGGGCGGCACAATACCGTGCCCCAATTGTTTTAGCAAAACATAGCCGCTTCCGTCGGAACCGTGAACGGGGGCGGCTTTGCCGCCGGTTGCAATAATAAGGCGGTGAGCCTCAAACTCCCGTTTTTCGCCCGTATCGGATTTTTGGCAGGATATCTTAAAGAGTCCCTTATCGTTTACAAGAACTGATTTTGCGGAGTGGCCGCAATAAACTTTAATCCCCAACCTGTCAATCTCAAAACGCAGAGCGTCAAGAACGCTTGAGGCGGTATTGCTCATAGGATAGATTCTGCCATCCGCATCCGTTACGGTGAGCAGCCCCAAAGAACGGAAAAATGAGAGGGTTTCTTCAACATCATATTTTTGCAGGGCGGGGGAGGCAAAGGCAAAGTTGTGATAATCGTGTTCTCCCGCCGAGGTGTTGGAAAGGTTGCACCGTCCGTTGCCGGTAGCCAGAATTTTTTTGCCCAATTTGGGCATTTGCTCCAGTACGGCAATGCTGAAATCCCGATGACTGCGGGCGGCCTGTATAGCCGCACACAGACCGGAAGCGGAGCCGCCTATAACAATTAAATCAAAAGTCGGCATAATCTGACCCCGTATATGACATATCATTAAAATCGGGCGAATTTTTTATCAGTCTGAATATCGCTGTCGGTTTTAAGCGGGTTCCACCGTATAGAACACAACCGCATTGGGGGGAGCCTTGACATATAAAGTTAATGAAGAACCGATTACGCGAAGATTCTCCCTCGATGGGTGCAGGAGGCAACGCTCTCTGTACACGGGTTTAAGCTCGTTAAAATAAATCTCCCGTGCCCAGGGGGCGGACAGGGTACCGGCGGAGTCCACAGCCGGGTCATCGGGGGACCAGGTAAAGCAGTCGTCGGTAATATTGTGTGTTACTCTGTCCCTTTGCCATTCATCAAAAAAGTTGGCGTTGTCGTCAACAATATAACGGGTTACTTTAACCGATTCACCTTCAAATTGGGGGATGTTAATTTTCAGCGCCATCTTTGCCGAAAGGCTGTAGTCCAGCTTGTTTTTAAAGTTATA
>DCTF01000084.1:251-2792 GCA_002329225.1 Ruminococcaceae bacterium UBA1447 | reverse complement strand
TGCTTTGTTCAGTAAACATTATATTAAAATCTTCATTTATGCAAGCCCTGAGGCCGTTGTTGAGGGGAAAACCTGAGCAAATGTGGAGACAAAAAATGAAAAATCGGTCTGTTTTCAAAAAAGAAGCGGGCCGATTTTTATTTGCCGACAAAAACTAAACTGTCAAAAAATCAAATAATTGCTGTCAGATAGCGTCAGATTTTTTTCAACTCTTTTTTCATACGCTTTACTAACGGCATAAGAATAAAGTTAAACTTCTTTCCCGAAAGAATATAGCAATACACCTCATGATATAAGGCATAAAAGGCGGTTTTAATATCGCATTTTTCCGATACCGGATATTTCTCTTTATACATATCATATAATCCGAACCTGTCTCCCGTTAAGTTGCGCAGTTGAAACAACTCGTATTCCTTATCCGCCCACTTGCTGTCAAGCGGGTCAATGATTGCAACGGGGTTGAGTTTTTTGTCTGCCAAAATGTTCATCACGTTCATGTCCCCGTGAATCAGGCAGGCTTCTTTCACTTTTTCACTGAAAATATAATCAAAACTCAACCATGCGTTTTCCATTACGGCAAGCACCTTATTTTCAAGCTTGCCCTCTTTGCAAAGTTTTCTTGCGGACTCAAGAACTTCATGTGCAAAGGGTTTATAAAAATCAAGCCATTCGTCAAAACGGGCGTCTTCAATGAAGCCGAACTTGTCGTTTGTCGTACTGTGCCATAAATTTAATGCCGATGTGACTTTGTCCGCAAAGCTTTTTTTGACCGCTNNGTCGGTAAAACAATTTTTGCCCGGCATATGTTCCATGCAGATAAAATCAATGGGGATGCTTTCGGTTGCAATAGATGTGAAATAAACTTCGGGGATTTTAATAAGGCTGTCTTTGCCGAGCAAGTTTAAAGCCATGGCTTCTTTTTCCGCCATTTTCGGAACCCTGCAGGCTTTTAATACCAATCGGTAAGGCGCTTTGTCTGTTGATGCCTTATAAACATAACCGAACGAGCCGCCGCCGATGTAAGAAATATTTTTTACCGTGCAGGGAATGTGATTTTGCAGGACTTCTGCTGCGTATGCTTGCGCCTCGGCCTTACTGATCGGACTTACTTCTTTTAATTCCATAAAACCGGCCTCCTCCAAACCCAAACTATTTATATCAGAGCCGCGGGCTTTTTTCAAGAAAAGAAAGTCACGCTTTGCCGTAATATTTTTACATGAGGTTATATACTCAATTTCAGTTTTTTGAAACTCAATATTCACAATCATAAGCTCCTCGCCCTTGTAAAATGGCGGGGGCCTGTCTATAATATCCCGTAGATGCGTGCGGAAAACATCGTCGCAGCCAAAGGAGATTTAACCCCATGAATGAGTTTTATATTCCGAGCCCTTTTACTCCGAGCCGGAGACCCTCCGGTTTTGAGGGCGGCGGCCACGGAGCCTATGTTTCGGCAACCAAGAATTTGCGCCGCCAGAGCGCAATTGCGGGGCTTTGTGTATTGGCCTTTGTGGGGCTTCAATTTGCCGTGTATTATATGTTGGTTTTTTTAGGGCTTGACGGGGAATTTGCGGAAAATGACCTGTTTCAAAACGCTTTCGGGGGAATATATTCGGCGATTAGCGTGTTTTTGCCCTTTTTTGTTGTTGCAATGCTCATGAGCAAGAATAAAAGGGAAAAGGCTTTGGCTTTCGGCCACCCCGTTTCTACGGGACTGATGCTCTTGGCTGTGCCGGCGGGTTTCATGTTTTGTTTGGCGGGCAATCACGTCACAAGCATTTTTATCATGCTGATGCAGCAGCTCGGTTTTACTTTAACTGCTCCCGAAAACCCCGTGCCCGTTGGCGGTTTGGAATCAATATTCTTTATTATTCAAATTGCCGTTATTCCGCCTTTGGTGGAGGAGTTTGCTCTGCGGGGAGTTATCATGCAGCCACTGCGCCGTCACGGGGACCTTTTTGCAATTCTTATGTCTTCCATCGTGTTTTCCCTCATGCACAGGAACTTGGTGCAGGCTCCCTTCGCTCTTGTGGCGGGGCTTGCAATAGGTTATTATGTTGTGGCTACGGGGAGCATCTGGACAGGGGTGCTTATTCATTTTGTAAACAACCTTTTTTCTTCCATTCTCTCTTTGCTTAATGCGGGCGGCATAAAAAATGTAGACATTATCATAAGTGTTATTATGACAGTTGCATTTGTAACCGGTCTGGCCTGTACTTTAATCTTTTTCTTTCATCCCAAAAGAATTCGTCTTAATCCTCCGGAGGTTGAGATGAGCTTTGGGGCCCGCGTTACAAACTATGTTTTTACCGTACCGATGCTGGCGGCCCTGCTTGCTATTTTTAATATCACAAGGCAATTTGTTGAATTTAACAAATGAGGAAATTGACGGCGGGGAGGTAGACAGTGGAAGATAAGGACTTTATGCTTGCCGCCCTTGAGCTTGCGCGAGAGGCGAAAGCGGAAGATGAAGTGCCGGTGGGCGCCGTTGCGGTTTGCCGGGGTGAGATTGTCGGCAGAGGCAGAAACCGCAGGGAAAAGGAT
>DCTF01000084.1:0-238 GCA_002329225.1 Ruminococcaceae bacterium UBA1447 | reverse complement strand
CATGTGCGCCGGAGCAATAATAAATGCCAGAATAAGGCGGTTGGTGTTCGGCGCTTACGATCAAAAAGCGGGTTCCTGCGGGTCGGTTGTCAATTTGTTTGACCTGCCCTATAACCACCGCCCTCAGGTTACGGGGGGCTTTATGCAGGAAGCCTGTGCGGAAGAGCTGACGGAGTTTTTTGCCGAACTGAGGAAAAAGTAAAAAAATATAAAAGCGGGGGAGCAAACATCTGTTTGC
>DCTF01000106.1:238-3623 GCA_002329225.1 Ruminococcaceae bacterium UBA1447 | reverse complement strand
ACTGCAATTTGCCGACTGCCAGGACAATGTCCTGCCCCACAGAAAAATGCTCTTGCTTATGGACAGGGCATGCCGTGAGCTTCGCCCCGACCTGGTTGTGTTTTCAGGTGACAATATTTCTCAGGATGTTGATATCCTTAACAGAGCGGGCATTCGCCAGTTGATAGCGCCCGTGGCCCGTTACGGCATCCCCTATGCTTTCACCTTCGGTAACCATGATGCGGAGCGCAGCGTTACTAAAGAAACCCAGATGAAACACTATCACGAAAACGGCACTTGCTTGACCTACAATGCTGACGATTCCATCCACGGTTCNNCTGCAACATCCCCATTTACGGCAAAAACGGCACGGATATTAAGTTTAACATCTGGCTTATTGACTCCAATATGTACCACGCAAACGGCGGCTATGACATTGTTTACCCTGACCAAGTGGAATGGTACAGAAAAACCAGTGTCGCTCTTGAAGAAGAGGCCGGATACAAAGTTCCCTCATTAGTGTTCCAACACATAGTTCCCCCTGAGATTTTTGATTATTTGGAACCTGCCCCCAGAGATCAGGCCGGTAATATAAATACCGATGAACCTACCAAGTACCACAGCGGCAGAAACGACAGCTTTTTGATGAAGTGGAGAGAAGGCGCACCTGTTGTACCTAATCTGCTTCAGGAATTCCCCTGCCCGCCCAACTATAACACCAATGAAGTGGAAGTTATGGCTGAGAGAGGCGACGTGCTGGGTATAGCTTTCGGTCATGACCATGTAAATAACTTCATCGTACATATGGATAACGGCATTGACCTTATTCAGACTCCCGGCATAACTTACCGTTCCTATGGGAATGACAATATCCGCGGCTTCAGAATGTTTACAATAAAAGAAAACGACACGTGGAGCTATGAGGAAGAAACTTTCCTTTACAGTGATTTGCTTAGTGAGTCTGAAATGAACAACCCCTTAGGAGATGTACTTCAATTCTTTACCAGCCTTAATAGCATAGTTTGGGCTATTAATCAAACCGTTATTGACTTCTTTTCTTTTCTCAAAAAATAGCTTTTAAAACAAAAAGGGCTGCGGCATTTTTTGCCGCAGCCTGTTTTTATAACAGAATTAAAACGGGACTGAGATTTTATTTCTCCGTCCCGCAACTTATTACTTTTTTGTTCCCGGGTCTTTAAGCTCCGGGCAGGCTCCACCTGCAACCGCCCATATGTAAAGGGAAGCCACTGAAGCGAAGGGAGAATAGCGCTGCGCGTAAATTTCAAATTGTTCTTTTGTCAGCTCTTTATGACCGTAAATCATACGCAACCCTTTTTGTATTCCAAAATCGTCATAACTTAAAACGTCCGGCCTTTCAAGTGAAAAAATCATAAGCATTTCAGCCGTCCAGTTGCCCACACCTTTAAGACGGCAAAGCATGTCCTTAAGCTGCTGATCATCCAATTGAGCTATTTCTTCAAGGCAAAGATTACCCTTCATCACTGCGGCGGCAATCTCTTTAATATAAGCGGTCTTTCGCATTGAAATCCCGCAACTTTGCAGTTCTTCTTCCGAAGCAAAATTAATGCTTTCAGCAGTCAGAGGTGAAAAACGGGAAATAATTCTATCCCAAACGGTTTTGTGAGCAGCGGTGGATATTTGCTGACCTGAGATGCTGTGGACTAAAGCGATGAACAAATCATCTATAACCGGTCTTTTAATAAAGCCGATTTTTTTAATAACGGCACCGAGGGTTTCATCTTTAGAACAAAGATAGTCAATTTCCCTTTTGCCATATTTAAAAAACTTTTCTTTTTCCATTACTTACAAACTTGGGAACAAAATATTTATTTATCTTTCAGGAGATTAAGATCTTTATTTCTTCCTGAGTAAAAATATACCTTTTATTGCAAAAATGGCAAATAACCTCAGTGCGCTCGTCTTCCGACATGGAGGCGAGGTCCTCTTGCGACAGGCTTTTAAGAGTCCGCATTACACGTTCAAGGGACCAATCGCAAACATAACGAGGCTCGGATTCAAGAAGAACTTCAAGATCAAACTCTTTGAGAACCTTGCGGCAAATCTCTTCAGGAGTAAGGCCGGAATCCAGCATCGCAGTTACCGGGGGAATATCATTAATACAACGCTCTACCGCCTCAATTGTGCTTTCCGGAGCAAAAGGAAGCAGCTGAACAAGAAAGCCGCTCGCCGCCTTTACACTTAAATCGGTTGAAATAAGCACACCCAAAGCGCAGACCGTAGGCGTCTGTTCACTGACGGCAAAATAACTTGTAACATCTTCGGCAATCTCCCCGGATACAAGGGGAACACTGCCGATATAGGGTTCTTTAAGCCCCAAGTCCTTCATTACAGTGAGACTTCCCTCTTTACCCACGGCACCGCTCACATCCAATTTACCCTTTTTATTCAGCGGCAAATCCACCCAAGGGTTGGCGGCATAACCGCGCACATTGCCCGAACTGCCCGATACGGCAATAATGGAGCCTGAGGGGCCGCCGCCGTTAATGCGCAGCGTAACACTGTCATCGGACGCTTTAAGCATTGTACCCATAAAACAGGCAGCTGTAAGAAGCCGCCCCAAGCCGGCGGTAATCACGGGGGAGGTGTCGTGAATAAGGCGTGCTTCCTCCACGGCATCGGTAAGATCCGCCGCCATAATACTCAAAGAGCCGTCAGATGCGATGCATCTTACAAGTTTACCCATAGTTTATCCTTTTCTTAATGTCTTTTTATGTTCTCTCTTATTCAAGTGGCTTGTTGAAAAATTTGGGTTTCTGTCCAGCCCGCTTCACGGTAATTGCCGTCCGCAAAGTATAGTTTTCGTAACAGCGTAGCAGTTTCCAGGCGGATAATTCCGGGCCGAGGATCGGACCACGGAGACTGGATCGCACCGCATATCAATGCAATACTGACAATATTAGAAATTCTTTCTGCCAAGGTGTGCCAAGTTGTAACCATCAACCCGTGGAGCTTATACTCTCGTATGGTATCAAAATGGGCTTGGCAGTTGGCATACTCAAACCATGGGGCACCCAGAACCTCAAACCCCTGTTCTTTAAAATAAACACTTGTTTTTACCGGCGCTTTATAAACATCGTAATGCCAATCGGCAATGACAGTATCTTTCGGAATGGCGTCTATGAGTTTCTTTGCATCTTCCGGGCTGTCGCAGAAACAGCAGTAACCCTCATCGGATTCCGCAAGTCCCACATTCTCCCGGTTAAGAAGCATGTCTCCCCAGATAATAGGTTTCTTGCCTTCGCTTTTTACATCTTCAATGATTTCCTTTAGAAAAGTGCGCATCTTGCGTTGATTAGCTTCTCCTCGGTCATAGGAGTCGACCTCGTCACAACCTAAATGGAAATATTCCGCCTCGGGATAGATT
>DCTF01000106.1:0-201 GCA_002329225.1 Ruminococcaceae bacterium UBA1447 | reverse complement strand
CTCTTAACCCGACATCCGGAAGCGTGTCCCAGATGGTTAATCATGGGAATGGCTTTCATACCCATATCCGAAATTTCTTGCGAAACGGCTTTGGCAAAATCCTTGCTAAAGGCCTGGGGCCAAGCCAGTTCCTTAAGGCAGTCAAACTGCAACATACCCCAATATTCCAAAAGCACATGAGTATATTGCATCGCACCTGCC
>DCTF01000143.1:10655-17619 GCA_002329225.1 Ruminococcaceae bacterium UBA1447 | reverse complement strand
TCAGGCGCCGCCATTTTCTGCAAGGCCTCAATTGCCTTTTCCGCTTTACCTTCCTGATATACCCCCAGGATTGCATTTATTACAACGATGGCAATAATTAATGCGGCATCGACCCATTCTCCTAAAGCTCCCGAAATAATAGCGGCGGCAAGCAGGGTCAAAACCATAACGTCTTTAAACTGTTCCAACAGTTTTTTCCACAGAGGCACCGTTTTTTCGGTTTCCAAGGCATTCAGGCCATAAAGGGTTTGACGTTTTTCAACCTCCGAAGAAGTTAAGCCCCGCTCCGCATCGCTGTCCAGTTCTTCAACGATTTGCTCTTTGGATAATTGGTACAGTTCTTCTTCTTTTAAATACTTTTTTTCCTGTCCGGTTTCTTTCATGTTATTCCACCTTTTAATAATTATTCAGCGCCGTGTTATCAACTGCATCTTTATTGTTAATAAAGGTTTGGCGTATTGTGTCTATTTCCCCTGCCGCTATTAAATAACCGTATTCCAGGGGAACAAAGCTTTTTATCGCCAAAGCCTTTACCGCCGCTACATAGGTAGTGGGACCTGAACGTGACGGGTCTTTGCCGATTTTACCGCCCCTGTNNTACGCCGGCCAGCATTTTGCTGATGCCGGGCACGTACATTCCTATCCCATAGCCGTTTTCTTCCATATTTGTCCAGGCACACCAGTATTCCGTGGCATTAAAATTCGGGTAACCCGCATCCGGCCAGAAAATCAGTTCATCCTCACGCTTTATCTCCGGATCTCCCGTCCAAGGGGAGTTACCCCCGTAATACCTGAAGGAGGTCAACGGTTCGATTGCGTAAAAGGCCGGCAATTCCTGAGTGTTGTAAACACTTTCATAACGGGAAAAATCCGTAAAACGGCAATTTACCTTAACATAACCGGGCATAAGCACATAGGAGGCTTCCATGTAAGAGGGGGTGATGGCCTCATTATCTTTACCCCAGTCCATGGGCCGGCATTTGATATAAAGGGAATTTTCCCCGACAATACAGTCTACAATTTTACTTTCTCCGCCGTATTTATTACCGCCCTGAACGGGATTATAGGGCCAGGGGTGCCCCATGAACTCGCCCTGAATATAGCCGTCGTTTATTCCCCTTGTGCCGTAATAACTCTGCTGTACAAGCCGCCCCGTATCACAGCGGTTGATAAGGTTAACCTCATCCGTAATAAGCTTGCCGCCGTACCTTGCCAGGGCATTTTCGCCCACAAAGACATCATCGCCCAGGCGCACAGCCTGCACATTGCCCGAAAGGTGTTCAAGGTAACTCAAGGCGCCTCCCCAGCGCATTGAAAGGCCCAATTTATACTCGTCATTTTCAATAAAGAGGGTATCCGGCAAAACCTTACGGTTAAAAACCGCCATGCCGCAGAAAACAAGCTGAGCCGGTTCATCACCGAGATTTTCAAAAGAAACGGCGGTAACTTTATTTGCCTTGCGCCTGTCCAAACAGCCGTCAATAAAGCTGTAAAAATTAACGGGTTCTTCCCCGGCGGCTTCCACAAAAAAGTTTTCGCTGCTGCTGAAGCCTAAACCTTCGTATTCAATTTTACCTTTAAGAGGAACATTGGATTTAAGGGACAGTCCGTAATAGTTAAAAGTTTTTTTAACTGTGTCGGAAAAACGAAGGACAAGTTCATCCTCAAAAGTATATGCGGGGAGGTCGGCGCCCTGAACCGGCAAACCTTTTTCCGCCTCAGCCGATATTGTTTTGCCGTTAAAACAGAGGGTATTCCCCTCCCAAACACCGGCAGGCATGGCAGGTATCAAAAAGCCCTCCCCCTCATCGTTTGTAATAAAACTCAGGCCCAAAGAAAGCAGTGTCATTAAGAAGCTCAGCAAAAGAACTAAAATACGTTTTAACATAGGGATTAAACCTCCTCAGCATTAACCGTTTTTCCTATCCACATTTTTTCAAACTTATAGCCGGAAAGATCTTCACAGATTCGCTTCTGCTCTTCGGTAAGGGTGACATAGCCCCGTTCCTTCTTTTCAGCGATTGCGGCTTTTATCATCTCATGGTCCTGCTTTGTCATTTTATAAAGAAAAACACCCGCAGCGCTCAAGGTGATAAAAAGTATGGGCAGCCAGCTGTAAGTCAGGCGCAGGCCGAAGATAGCCCGTGGAGTTTGGGTGACCGAATCCCCTTTGTNNAGCTCAGTATAAAGCCTGTCATGGAACCCATAAAACCGCTGACGGTTTTTTTGATAAGGGAGCTGAAAGTGGCTATGACACCCTCCCGGCGCCTTCCTGTAATCATCTCATCCACATCTGTAACGTCGGGTTGGATATTGGCCGCCACAAAGCCGATACCGGAAAAACCGAAGTTATAAAGGATAACCGCGAGGAAAACCAAAATAACGGAACTTGAGGGGTTTATAAAAAGGTTCAGCGCAAGGCCCGTAATTATTACGGGAGTCAGAATTTTACCGCAAAACTGTTTGCCGAACCTTTTGGTAAGCCAGTAATTGAGGGGAAAGGCGGACGCTTCGGCAAAACCGGCAACGGTTGTTATTATGTTGTAGCGGTTCCATCTTTTTGCAACATAGCGGATGAAAAACTGATTTGAATAACCGTAAAAGCCCCGGCACATCATAAAAAACAGGCTGATAAAAAAATAGCGTCTGAATGATTTGTTACGAAAAACCTGTATGTATTCATCAAAAAAGCTTTTTAAATCAAGAGGCGGCAAATCCATATTCTTTGAACTCGGTTCCTTGGTGGAAAAGAAAGTAAAAACCAAGGGCAGAGAAAAGAACAGGCAGAGGATACCGCCCATAAGGGTGAACTTGGGTTTTGCTGCGGCACTCAGGGAATCCATGTTGATGTAGCCGAAAATAATTGACGCCAGTATAAAAGAGGAGGTCATGCCCACGGAGTTTACTATATACTCCACCGACTTGTATTGAGTACGCAGAAAATACTGGGGCGCCAGCTCGGGCAGCATGGCGGTGTGAGGTACGGCCACAATGGTACTCGCCGTGCTGTAAAGCATGTAGGCGATAATGTAGTAGGTCATGGTAGCGCTGTCACGGCCAAGGCTTGAGATACCGAAAGAGTGCCAGAGCATAAAGTAAGATATGGCAACGGGGGCGGCGCCAAGCAGAATATAAGGTCTGTGTCTGCCGAAAGATGATCTGGTTCTGTCGGTAATAAGCCCCATGAGGGGGTCGGTAACTGCATCCCAAACCAGACCGAACAGAATAACAAGACCCGCCTGTTTTGTACTCAGGCCCTCGACTTCGGTAAGGAAACTCATAAAATACAGAGAGATTATATGTCCGCCGCCGCCGNNCAATCATGGGCAGAACAGTCTCTTTAAAACCGCCTTCAATACCGACAGCCCGTTTGAGCCATTCTCCAACTTTCAAAAAATCATCCTTCCAGAGCTTTTTATGAAAAGGTTCAGTTTATGCTTACAGGGGCCAGCTTGCCGGAAAAATCAAAGGTTTCCTCAAATACTGCCGGTTCCGCAACCGAGTTGTAGTAGATAGAATAAGTCATTTTCAAGTCGTTCGATTTGTCACGGTACAGGTACTTTTCTTCTTTCTTATCAAATGCCGCCGGATGTTTTTCATACTCTTTTTCAATACCCCGACGGGTGCGCCACATAAAAAAGTCGGCGGAGAAAATACTGAAGCGCGTGCCCGACAAAAGGCTGAAAACATCTTTCAAATAAGGGTATTGCCTGATTTTAAGGGAACATTCGTCAATAGACGGGCTTACGGTTTTAAGGGTTATGATAAAGTTTTCACTTTCNNTCATCCCCCGGCTTGTCCGTCAAAGTGATTTTAAGCATCATTATACCGGGCATAATGTTTGCCGGTATTATTTCGTTCCCTAATTTAACTTCCTCAAGTTCGTAGTTGACGTTTTCCTTTTCCAGGATTGCCTCTATCTCTTTTTTGCAGGCCGCAAACCGGGCTTCGGATTCCTCCTTTGTGGCGGGAACCGTTGCCGGCGCTTTGCCGCAACCGCCTAAAGGGAGCAGCATTATTAACAGTGC
This sequence comes from Ruminococcaceae bacterium UBA1447, assembly GCA_002329225.1. Taxonomy (GTDB): domain Bacteria; phylum Bacillota; class Clostridia; order Oscillospirales; family Acutalibacteraceae; genus UBA1447. Next base: position 13,591 of record DCTF01000143.1, on the reverse strand, counting down.
CAAAAAGATTAAGCTTATCTTTTTCATTCCCATACTCCTGTAAACAGCCCGGTTAAAACTTAATGCGTTCCTCTAATCAGGCAGTAAGTGCAGCAATGATTGCCGAATATATGCCCACCGGGTCTTTTAGAAAGCCCTGCTTAAGGGACTGGGCCTGAGTAATATCCGCACAGTAAACTTTCAGGCTCAGAAGAACCTCATCCTTATCAGCCATGGTAAAACTCACATGATATCCGCTGCCGGTCTTTTCAATTTCGATTTTATTCTCACGAAGACGTCTGGCCTTTATTTGCAGACGAACCGCCGCATTTATCGCCTTTTCGCGCACCGTTCTGGGAAGTTCGCTTTCAAGCTCCTTTGACGCTTCTCGCGCTTCGGGGGTCAGAACTAAAAATTCCCGGTCATCTTCTTTTTCGACTATGACGGTACCGGCGGTAATAAGGTCATCCAAGGCCTGATTACCCTCAAAATAGTTTGCCAAGCCCTGCTCCTGAATAACTTCGTTGAGCTGCTCCTTTGTCAGGGGCTTCTCAAGATTTTCAAGCATATAACAAATAAGGAGTTTAATTCCCTGTCTTGTGCGAAGTCCGCCGTCACTGACACCGGCGGAGAAAGCGTCATAATCTGTCATTTATATTGCCTCCGAACTCTGCCCGGCGCTAAGCTATATATTTTTTCATGGGCTTGCCGAACCTGCCCCTGTCGTGCATCTCTTTACTGATAAACTTTTCTCCGCTCCAACGGGCGCCCCAAAGGTTTGCCCAGCCTTCGCAATAAAGCCAATAGTAGGAGATGTCTTTTTCTTTACGGAGTTTATTGAGAGCTTTTGAACCGCACCAGATTACCGAGGGCAGAGCGATTACAAAAGGCCAGAGGGGGCCTAAAAACAAGGACTGTATGGTATGACCGTACTCATGAATACGGGTATCATGAAGCCAATCCTCTTTTTTGGCAGGATTAATAAAAATAAATATGCCGATGGAAACCCCGCCGAATCCCTCTTTTTCCACATAGGTTATAAAAGCTCTGTGAAACCTTTCGTGCTTATGCTTGCGGGAAAGGATCAGATAAGCTATAGCGCCCACAAGGTTTTGAGGGAACGCCCAGGTAAATTGAACCAGATAGAAAAGAAAGTCCTTCATCTTTTTTCCTCCCCTGCCGCCGCTTAAAAAACCGCCGGAAAAGTTCCTGTCGATTAAGCCTTTTTTACGGATAAGATGACCGTATCGTCGCCTATCTCAACTTCTTTGGTCAGGTCCGCTTCAATTTCTTCATTGATATAAAGTTCCAGCGCCAGCAATTCCGTTGCTATATGTTCCCGGCTGTCGTTAAGAGCTTTCACTGCAAAGTCACTGCCGCTGCTTATTGCCGCCGTTATGCGCTGTTCCACGGTATAGCCCGCCTCTTTACGGAGAAGCTGGCACTGACGCACCACATCCCGCACAAGGCCTTCTTTAAGGAGTTCTTCGGTCAAAAGCGTATCCAAAGCCACAATCAGACCGGTTGCACTTTCGGAGCTGACAATGCCCTCTTTTGTGCGTGTCTGACGCACGAAGAGGTCGGCGTCAAATTCCCCTTCCCAGCCTTCAACCGGGGTTTTGCCGTTTTTATCAAGGGCGTCCGCCATTGACTGCATTTGCTCTTCGGAGGCCTGTTCAAGGCTTTGCTTAAAGCGGTTGACATCCTGTTTGAGTACCGCCCCCGCCACCTTAAAGTTGACGGTTAAAAAGGCATCCTGAAGCAGGTTAAAGTCCTCAATATAATCCACGGTTTTTATGTTCAGTTCATCGAGAATAATATTTTCAAAAACCGCAACCTTTTGAGCCGTTTCTTTTTCAGTACACACAAACAGCTTGTTCAGGGGTTGGCGCACTTTAAGCTGCTGCTCATTGCGCAGACGCATTGCCGTGGTTATAACATCCTTTGCAAGAGCCGTCTGCTCAACAATTCCGTCATCCTCAAACATACCGGAAGGAACGGGCCAGTCGTTGAGGTGTACGCTGATTGGAGAACCGGGAACAAGCTTTCTGATAAGTTCCTGCCAGATCTTTTCCGTCATAAAGGGAATTATGGGAGCCATAACTTTTACACAGGTATCCAGCGCAAAATAGAGCACCCAATAGGCCACCATCTTGTCCGCCTCATCTTCCGCTTTCCAAAAACGGCGGCGGTTTGTACGGATGTACCAGTTGGAAATATCGTCAACAAAGACCTCAAACTCTTTAACAAGCTGATATGTTTTGTAGTCGTCCATAACCGCCGTGGCATTGCGGATAAAGTCGTCGGTGCGAATGACCAGCCAGCGGTCAATGGGGGAAAGACTTTCTTTTGCGGGAACAAAGTTTGACAGGTCGGGCTTGTCGATAGAAGCGTAGGTATTGTAGAAAGTAAAAATGTTCCAGAAAGCCAGAAGTTTACGCCTTGCTTCGTCGCCTAAATTAAAGCCGAAGCGCACATCGTTGGCTACGGGCGCCCCCGCATAAAGATAACGGATTGAGTCGGCGCCGATTTTTTCAGCCGCCTCGTCAAAGCGAATCATAAAACCCGTTTTTGAGAATTTGGAACCGTCTTCGGCAATAACGGAGTTATGGGACAACACCCGCTCGTAAGGGGCACGGTCTTCCAGCACCACGCTCATGAAGAGCATGGAATAAAACCAAAGGCGGACCTGTTCGCGCATTTCGGTAACCCATTCGGCGGGATAGTTTTTACGCCACTCCTCTTTGTCTTCAAAATAACCCAGGGTTGAGAAAGGCACTATACCGGCGTCCAGCCAGACGTCGCCGATTTCGGTTATACGGCTGACCTTTTGCCCGCATTTGGGGCACTTGATTTGAATCTCGTCAATCCAGGGGCGGTGCAGTTCGGGCAGGTCGTCCACCCCTTCGCCGCCGAGTTCTTTAAGCTCCGCCTTTGAACCCGCCACGGTGAGTTCT
>DCTF01000143.1:0-10646 GCA_002329225.1 Ruminococcaceae bacterium UBA1447 | reverse complement strand
AAGCCGTAATAACGCTTACGGGAAATATTCCAATCCCCCATATTTTTAAGCCAGTCATTCATGCGCTTGCCGCTGGATTCCGGCTCCCACAAGACTGAATCGCTGGCTTTAATCAGGCGGGGTTTAAGTTCTTCGGTCATGATGTACCATGCGGGCACTAAACGGAAAATTACCTCCGCTTTGCAGCGCCAACATACGGGATAGCTGTGCTCATGGGGTTCAACCTTATAGAGTTTGCCGTTTTCATCAAGGTTTTCAAAAACTTCTTCAGCTACATTATGGCTGTCTTTGCCCGTTAAAAAGCCGAAACCCTCCAGGAAAATACCGCCGTCGTCCACGGGCATAACCTGAGGGAGGCCTATGGTACGGCTGAGTTCAAAGTCTTCAATACCGCAGCCCGGCGCTATATGCACCACGCCTACGCCTTCGGCGGCATCAACTTCATCCCAGAGGACAATTTTATGCTCTATATCTTTTTGCGCTTCAAAATCGGGGAAGCAGGTTTCATAATGCAGGCCCTCAAGCTCGCTGCCCTTAAATGCTCTGAGCACCTCCAATTTGTCGTCCCCTAAAATTTTGATGGCGTTCCTGGCTAAAATAAGCAGAGCATCATCGCTCTTAACTTTAACTTCCACATAATCAATTTCGCTGCTGACCGCCAGCGCCACGTTTGAAGAAAGGGTCCACGGAGTGGTTGTCCATACCAGAATCTTGCGGGGCGGCTCATTTTCTTTACGGGGAAAATCAACAACAGGCAATTTAAAGAAAACCGCTTTATGGGTGAGCAGTTTATAAGAACCGGTCATCTCATGTTCGGAAAGGGAGGTGCCGCAACGGGGGCACCAGGGCATGGGCTTGTCTTCCCGCCGCAGCCAGCCGTTTTCATGGCATTTTTTCAAAAAATGCCATATACCCTGAATGTTAAGGTCGGTGTTGGTGTAATAGGAATTTTCCCAATCCATCCACTGACCCAGACGCTTTGACTGCCCGGTAATAATGCCGGAATAGCGCTGCACCCGTTCTACGCACTTACGGGTGAATTTATCCATACCGTACTCTTCAATATCCCGCTTGCACTTGAAACCGAGTTCCTTTTCCACCTCGACTTCCACCCAAAGGCCCTGGGAGTCAAAACCGTTTTGACTGCGGCAGTCATAGCCTCTCAGGGCTTTGTAGCGGATGAAAGTATCCTTTAAGGTTCTGCCCCAGGCGTGGTGAATACCCATAGGGTTATTGGCCGTTATGGGGCCGTCTAAAAACCTGAAACGAGGCTTATCCTTATTCTTTTCTCTGAGTTTGGCGTAACAATCGTTTTCTTCCCAAAAACGCAATATTTCCAATTCCGTTTCGACGAAACTGTTTTTCTCATTTTCTGCCATGTTAACCTCCGATGACTATATATACTAAACAATTATACACTAACTTGAATGCATTTCAAGGTTATTGAACCAAAAAAGCTGTATTTCCCCGCATTTTTGCACAATAAAACCGCCGCACTTTATTCCGCACCCGGAGCAACCCAAAGGGTTTTATAAACGTGGTAAATTACTTTGCCGGGCAGGGCGCCTTTCGGCTTTTTAAGGTTTTTAACGGGAGTATAGTCAACGGGCACCAAGGTTGACCCCCGTGCTTTACTGTGATAGGCGGCAATCCGGGCGGCTCGTTCTATAAGTGAATCCTCTACCGGCCTGCCGCCCGCCAGAATAACTACATGGGCGCCGGGGATTTTTTGAGCGTGAAACCACAGATCCGCAGAAGCCGCCGTTTTCATCGTCAGGCGGTCGTTTTGCAGGTTATTACGCCCGACAAGTATTCTGAACCCGTCTTCACAAGGGTATTCATGAGGCGGTAAGGGCTTATCCTGCTTATTCGCCTGTTTTTTAGCCTGCTTTAAAAAGCCGGTTTGAATCAGTTCCCGGCGAATTTCTTCAAGTTCGGCGCGGTTAGCCGCTCTGTCCAGCGCTTCGGCGGCTGACTCCAAATAACTCAATTCCTGCTCCGCCTCGTCTATAAGTTTATTGAGCATCTGTTCGGCATTTTTTGCCTTGCGGTACTGTTTAAAGTATTTTTGCGAATTTTCCGTCGGTGAAAGCGCCGGGTCAAGGGATATACGCAAAATATTATTGTCGTCATAGTAGTTTTCAACCTCGCAAAACAGGTCGCCCTTGCTTATTCTGTGCAGGTTTACGCTTAGCAGCTCGCCTTTAAGACGCAAACTTTCCCTGTTCGCACATTCTTTCAGTTCTTCACTGCGCACATTGAGCTTACGGGCGGCTCTTGCCATAGCGGTTTGCAGAGTTTTGAATAAATCGGCGGCCAGCTGCCGCATTCTCTCCATATCCGCCCGTTGAGAATAAAAGATATCCAGCAAGTTTGAAAAACCTGAAACTTTTTCAAGAGATAAAGCGTTGCCGTACTGGGTAACGGGCACAAAGGAAAAATCTTTGGGCTTTCCGCCCTTTTCCCGCAGTAAAAAGGGTACACCCCCGTTGTTTTTTAAGATTTTTGCAATATTTTCGATTTCATCTTCAAGTTTTCGGAGTTCTCCGTCTGTTAAGGCATTTACCTTTACATCTTCTTCGGCAACTCGTGCGGAAATCTCACGGCAGATAAGAGGTGAAAAACCTTGCAGGGAAGAAAGCAAAGCCTCGGATAAGCGCATATTTCCGTTGCCAATCACCTTATTTAATGCGGTTTGCGGTGATTCAAGCAACAAATCGGCTTTGTCCTGAGATATAGGCGGAGTGAATTCCAAACCCGGTAAAATCTGCCTTAATTCGGATTTTGTAAAGTCAATTCGCTTTACAGCGTCAACGATAATATTATCCTCATCAATCAGGATTATATTGCTGTGCTGAGCCATAAGTTCAACGCAAAGGCTGAAATTGACCTTATTACCCACCTCGTTTGTACCTGAAAAGTCCAAATACAGGTATCTGTCCAGTCCACCCTGGCGCATTCCCGTAATTACGGAGCCTTGAAGATGTTTTCGCAGGAGCATACAGAACATAGGCGGGCTTTTGGGGTTATCCGGCACGTTTTCGGTCAAAAGCAGCCGCGGGGAGTTGGATGAAGCGGATATCAGCAGTTTGCCGGCGCCCTGCCTTGAACGCAAAATTAGCACCAGCTCATCTTTGGAAGGCTGGTGCACTTTTTCAACCCTGCAACCTGTTACGGTTTCAGACACTTCGTTTGTCAGAAAATGAAGGAATAATCCGTCCAGGGGCATAGTATTACCTCAACAAATCAGGCAGATAGACATCTGTTATCAAATCCTGTTCCAAAACCGATACCTCGGCATTTAAAAATCGGGCTTTAAGTTTAGCCGCAAGGGCTTCAACAACGGGATTTTCAGTTTCAAAATGGCCGGCGGCGATGACGGTCATAGACTTTTCCGCCGCTTCAAGAAAGCGGTGGTAGGTACATTCCCCCGTAATAAAGGCATCAATCCCCGCTTCGGCAATTTCTTCCGTCAGACTCCCTCCGTTGCCGCCGCAAATGGCTACGGTTTCTATCGCCCTGCCCGCATCATAATAGCGAACCTCGGAAAACAGGGTATCTCCGACAAATTCCGCCAGTTCCGCCCCGCTTGAAAAAGGCAAAAAACCTACACGCACCAAGCCCGAGGGATATTCCGCCGTGGGAAAAGGTTCAACCTTTTTAACGCCGAGGAGCTGAGCCAGCACATCGTTTACTCCCCCCGGAGCGGCGTCTAAAGATGTATGGGCGCAAATAGCGGCAATTCCTGCGGAAGCCAACTCAAAGGCCATATCTTTGGCGGTAAAGCTCTTTTTCGCTTCAAATATTACGGGGTGATGGCTGACAATCAAATCCACACCCAGGCGCCTGGCCTGATTCAGGGTTTGGCTTGTAATATCCAGCACCACGCCGATATGCTGCACATAACGCTCCGGGTCCCCCACAAGAAAACCGGAATTGTCAAAATCCGCCTGAGTTGCAAAAGGCGCAACGGAGTCCAAGTAGTCATAAACATCTTTAATCCTTACCATGGAACTTTCCTCCCTTACACAAGCGAAACTCAATCAAAAAGAGCTATTTGTCCTGCAAAATCTCCGTTATTCCTGCAATTACCCCGCTTAAACCTGCCGCCTCCGATTCATTATTCCCCGTTGCTTTTAGAGCGTGTGCACGGATATTGAGCCTTTTGCGGAGTTTATTCAAATAATGCCTTGCCGCCTCAGTATTGCATGACGGCAACTCCCCGAGGTATGAATAAACGAAGTCGCCCTTATGTTCATTATCACCGTCAAAAACCGCACAAATGGCTATGTATGCTTTTTGAGCTTCCGTACAGGCTATTTCAAACAGGATTTTAAAACCGTACGAACAAAGAAAAGCACGCACCGTTTCAGGCCGGGTCATGGGCTGAATTATTAAACGCACCCCGTTGTCCTTAATCCATTCGGCGCGGGCAAGGATATTGACAATCAAATCCCCGCCCATACCCGCCAGAATTATATCCTGAACCTCGCCCCGTTCAAAGGCGTCCAGCCCGTCCGACAAACGGACTTCCGCCAAACCCTCCGCACAAAAGGGCTCAAGGTTCTTTTTTGCGTTTTCCAGCGGTTTTAGTCTGACATCCGAGGCTATAACCCGCTTTGCAATGCCCTTTTGAACAAGGTATAAGGGCAAGTATCCGTGGTCTGTACCTATATCCGCCACGGCACTGCCCCGCCTGACCATATCCGCCAACATTTGCAAACGCGGCGGCAGTTTGACCTGAGAGTAGCTGCTCATTTTATCCCTTTTATGAAAGGTTTATTTTTGAGCCAAAAACTCATTGAGCTGCTCAACAAACTCATCGGGGTCAACCCCGTGCACCATGCAGGCCTGTTCAATACTCTCGCCCCTTGCGGACGGGCAGCCCAAGCAATGCATACCCATACTCAAAAAGAAAGGTGCAGTATCTCTGCAAGCATCAAGGATATCGCCGATATTTGTTTCTTTAGTTACCTGTGTCATAGAATATCCTCCCTTTGTAAAAATGTTTTTATAATACTAACACAATGACACAATTTCTTCAATCTTTTGTGGTTTTGGACAATTGGTAATCCGCGAACAATCAAAGGTACCGCTTATCATAGATGAATATGCGGTATTTCCGCCAAATTGCGTTCCGGTACTTATCAGCCTGTGAATGCTCATTTTTTGTGAGCCGTAGTCGTATAGAGAGGCAATGTCATCCTTGCCGTCACCGTTGAAGTCACCGGCTACCATGCGCCCGGTTACCTTGTTAGCGTTATATGCATTGGAACTTGTCCACGTCTGATAAGTGAGGAAGCCGTTGCCTGAACCGTGCAGCAACATCCGACTATCTGAACCTTAACATGCTCACACCGTTTATATTGAATAAGATCATTGAGAAAATTCAGGTCGGGTGTCCATAAACGGTTAACGGTCAGACGGCAAAGGATGTCACCCATTGTGTGGAGGTTTTTGGGAGAGACGGAATAGGGAATAGAGAGTATCCCATAGCCGCCTGTATGTGCGACTATGATTAAGTTCTCACAGTTTCGGATATCTTGTACACCTATTCCTCAATAATAATACCAAATATCTTATCTTTAGTATCAAACATTCTTTCCTTTTTTTTTAAGAATTTTTTTTATCACAGTTGCTAATGCAAGTTCAAGGGTAGGGACCTTTGTGTGATACTCTGTACCTGTAATTGAATCTTTACACCTAAACTCAAAGAAATTATCGATATTTACGATACTAAAGACAAAGTCATTATCAATAAGCCATTCAACAAGGTGCATTTCAGATGGCAACCAAAGACCTTCATTAATAATCTTCAGATCGGTATTCGATATGTCTTCATTTACATTACCGCCGATTACCCATTCTGCTCCTTCATAACAATAAACCATACCCTTATGAAAATTATTTTGATAATGACGATATGAAAATCCTAAAGCGTACAATTCCTGTGCTTCAAAAATAGTAATGTTCATAATTTAATCACCATACCAACCGTACTTTTTCTTTTGGCGCTCAATCATCCTTTTTCCAGCATAACGATGACATATATTTTTCTGGAATATTATCATCGAATAAGGGAGTTTCGTAACCAAGCTTTTCAAGTTCGGCAAACCATTTTTCTCTGAGACTATTGGGTAGTTTTTGACCACACCAAGGGCAATACTCTATCAGTATATACGATATACCGTCATCCAACGGTATGCCATATTCGTTAAATCTTGACGAATAATATATTACTTTATCATGTTTTTCACTATTATTGTTGCCGTTATTCCGACTAATCAAATAAAGGTGATTTGACATATCACTACAACAAACATTCACCATAAACTCCTCCCTTCCACAGCGTCATCACTTATCATCAAATCATTTGTATCTTGGGCTATTGCACACATAACTTTATCGAAGAATCTCAATCTATCGGAACTTTACAAACATTAGACAATACGTTCAAGGATGATCTCTTGTTTCCGAATATTCGTCCACAATGAAATCTGAATATGAAGTTGCTTGCCGTTCTATTCCTATTTCGGTAAGTTTTACATCATTAATCCACTGGAAATAATGTGATAACTCATGAGCAATGGAACGCAATATAGCTGCCAACGCGTCATCTTTTCCAATCCTTTTATGCCTATCACTGTAATCACCGGTTGAAACTCGAATATACGGCTCATCATATCGGTTTAATGGCTCAAAGAAAGTAGCAGATACATATTCGCCATCCATAGCCTTGATTTGAGGGGTCNNGGTCGATTTAATGTAAATCGGTATTCTAATAGGGAAATAATAATTCCTTCTTATCCATTTGCAAAAATCTTTGCAGGCTCGCTTTACTTCTAAGTTCACATCAGTGTCAAACCTAAGCCTTAGACCGGTTCTAACACTTTCCGAGTTAGAGTAATATTTTTTCCAATTAGTTAAAGTCCATAAGTGCAAAACATCGCCTCTCTCACTATTTCAAATAAACTTTAGTGTTGTACAAGTAAAAAACATATGAAAGAATTTGATTGCCACGGTAAATACATTCAGACAATGCTTGAATCCCGTTATCGTCAAAAGATATACCTGTTTCCATATCATTTTGCCGTATTATTATTTCCTTGCATCCAATATTAAGGGGAAAGTTCTCTACCAAAACCAGCATACCAAATTCATCAAACAAATATTTGCGAACAGGTTTGCTTTTGGGAGTTATTCGCTTCAAAATTTTCCCACGATTGGCATTTCCCATTACAATATCAACAATGGGGCTTGGGTTATAAAAGCCTCGTTGAATTGTTTCTCCGCCAACACCATATTCTTCCCTTATAACTTTGGTACTTGTTTCTTTGTATACCGCTTGATAAGTCATACCGAAGTTCATGATTTTATCACTATAGCATTGACATTCAAGGATAAATGGTTGACATTTCGTTATATTTTCTTCAGAACTAAAATATCTAACTGCTTGTTCAAAACTTTCCCCATTTTCCCTTTCCAAAATATTTCACCCCATTTCGGTGCAACTCAAATAATCAGTTTATAAATCTTTGCAAAAATCCCATTTGCGTAATACCATAAATTGCCAAGCCTGTCAATACAAAATACGGAAATTCTATAAACATCCGGCAGTCTTTTTTCATATTGAACGGTTGCGTGAATCACTGTTTTGTTATATGATAGCCAAAATAAATCCTGCGGCGTTTGAGGTGCTAAATTTATGTATAAAAAAATAATCGATTCACATGTCCATTCGGACAACTCCTTTGACGGTCACCATTCCCCGATGTTTTTGTGCGAAAAGGCCGAAGAACTCGGTTTGCGGGCGTTGGCCGTTACAGACCATATTGAAATTGATTATTTTCGCGAGAATAATTATCAGCGAACCGCCAATCAATCCCATTTTGAAACGGCAAAAGCCCGCTCCGCTTTTCGCGGCAAGCTGATTGTAGGTGTGGGAGTGGAACTCGGTCAACCCATGTATGACAGGGAAACCGCCGACGCTTTTGTAAAATCGAAAAACTATGATTTTATTTTAGCCGCCGTGCATAACCTGAGGGGCAAGCCGGACTTTATGTTTTTGGATTACGGCGTTGATAAAGTGGAAGACGTTATGGAGCAATACTTTAAAGAACTTCAGCTTGTGGCGGATTGGGGCAATTTCGACTCCCTTGCCCACTTCACCTATCCCCTGCGCTATATTGTCGGCAATCACGGTATAGAGGTTGATTTGAACAAATATTCCGAAGAGATTGACTCCATTCTTTTAAGCCTGGTTAAAAATAAAAAAGCGTTGGAAATAAACACTTCCGGGCTGCGGCAAGCCCTGAAACGAACCATGCCGGGTGAAGATATTGTAAAGCGTTTTAAAGAGCTCGGCGGAGAATATATCACCATCGGCTCCGATGCGCACTATGCCAACGACCTTGCGGCCGGTATACAGGAGGGAATGGAGATAGCCCTGCGCTGCGGTTTTGAATGCGTCAGCCTGTACCAGGGACGGGAACCTATTCAAATACCCATTGAATAGTCAGGCGGAAAGGTGCGGGATTACCTGACTTGTTATTACGGGAGGGAACACGGACGTGAAAATTACGGTTAATGCGGCGGCAAAAATCAATTTGTTTTTGGATATTACACAACTGCTGCCCAACGGCTACCACAGCCTGTACACTGTTATGCAGTCTGTGGGACTATATGACACCGTTGAGCTGGAGAAAACAAAGGGCGGTAAAATAAGCCTGACCTGTTCGGAAAAGACCCTGCCCGTTAATAAAGACAATATAGCCTTTAAAGCCGCTGAAGCCTTTTTCAGGTCGGCAAACATTAAAAACAGCGGTTTGCAAATTCATATTGAAAAACGCATTCCCCTTTCGGCAGGTCTTGCCGGAGGGAGCGCCGACGCCGCCGCCGTGATTGCGGGTCTGAACAGGCTTTTTGAGGCGGGGCTGGATACCGTGCAGCTTAATCAAATCGGCCTCGGCGTAGGGGCCGATGTGCCGTTTTGCCTTACCGGAGGCACAATGCTGGCGCAAGACATCGGAGGAGTACTCTCCCCCCTGCCCGCTTTACCGGACTGTTTTATTGTTCTGGCAAAGCCGGAGCAAAGCATATCTACCGTTGAAGCCTATAAAGCCTATGACAACTTTGATTATATCCGCCACCCCAACGGGCCTGTTATGCTCTACCAAATGCTCAACGGGGATTTAAACGATATTTGTTTAGCGATGGGGAATGTGTTTGAGCAATGCGTTGAAGTACCGGGCAGGGTGGATATTAAGGATGTTATGAGAAACTGCGGCGCCCTTTGCAGCCAGATGACCGGCAGCGGCCCAAGCGTGTTCGGAATATTTACCGATGAAAAGGCCGCCCGGCTTTGCGCCGAAAAACTTGCCGGTTCGGTAAAGGATGTTTTTGTTATTAAACCGGCTGATTCCGGTCTGGAGTTCGCTTAACCGTAAGCGGACTTGCGGAAATTCACTGCTGACCGATAAATTACAAAAAACCGTTCGCCCGAAAGAAAAGCGAACGGTTTTATTTTGCGTTTTCAGGTGCAGGCTTACTGCTCTACTGCGTAAACGCTGACCTGTTTGCGGCTTTTGTCTTTGCGCTCAAACTTGACATTGCCGTCTACAAGGGCAAAGAGGGTATCGTCGGAACCGATGCCCACATTGTTGCCGGGATGAATGCGGGTGCCGCGCTGACGGACAAGGATGTTGCCGGCCAATACAAACTGACCGTCGCCCCTTTTAACGCCGAGTCTTTTAGATTCGGAATCGCGCCCGTTGCGGGTGGAGCCCATTCCCTTTTTATGCGCAAAAAGCTGAATGTTGATTTTTAACATATTAAACGCCTCCGTAAATTACTTTGATATGATTACCGTGAATTTTTTCAAGGCCGCGCAGATGGAGTTCAAGGCCTTTTATAATCTCTTTTGCTCTTTCAGCCTGTTCTTCAGTGAGTTCCAAGCGCATGGTTCCCGCTTTTTCGTCCACCTGAACCCCGGCTTCAATGTCCATTACATCGGTAACGGTGTTTGCCGTTAAATAGGCTGCGGAAGAAACCGCTGCACAGACGATATCTTTGCCGGGTGCACCCGCCAAAGCGTGGCCGCTGATGTGAAACCCTCTGATAAGACCGTTTGCCGTCAGAAAAGTTACCTTAACCATGGCTTCAGGCGTTGATGGCAGTAACTTCCACCTTGGTATAGGGCTGCCTGTGGCCCAACTTGCGTTTTACGTTCTTTTTGGATTTGTAGGTAAAAACGGTGACCTTTTTAGCCTTACCGTTTTTTAGAACCTTTGCGGTTACACTGGCGCCTTCCACATAGGGGTTGCCGAACACGGGGGCGTCATCTTTGCCCAGAGCGACAACTTTGTCAAAAGTGACCGTTTCTTCCTCAGCAACGTTCAGTTTTTCGATAAAAACGGTTTCGCCCGCTTCTACCTTGTACTGCTTGCCGCCGGTTTCGATGATTGCGTACATGGAGATTAACCTACCTTTAATAAGACTCGCTATTGAGGGCGGAGCAAAGCTCACTTTCGGCGCCAAAAAGACACCGCCCGAAATAAGCGGCGTTTGGCATTATAGCACAGCGGTCAAGGCTTGTCAAACAAAAACTTTTTCCGCAACAAGACCTGAAGATTGCAAGTTTAATTGTC
>DCTF01000080.1 GCA_002329225.1 Ruminococcaceae bacterium UBA1447 | reverse complement strand
ACTGCCTCGTGCCTGTTGGCGTTGGTGGAGAGGAAGCGCCCCTGGCCCAGTTTCTCCAGGGCCCGTCTCAATTCCGGCTGGAATACGATGGGTAAGGCCACCACCAGTGCGGTCATGGCCTGACGCAGTAGCCAGTTGGCGGTATCAAGATTAAAAAAGCCCGATAAAGCAGTGAGGGCAATAAGCACAATCAATCCTTTAATTAACTGAACAGCCCTGGTCCCTTTAATTAAAAGCATAATCCTGTACATAACAAAAGCAACGATGGCAATATCGATAACGCTGATCAGGTTGAATTGAAGAATCGATTTGAAATAGTCAATACTAGGCAGCCAGAACTGCTCCAACAGGCGTCCCTCCCTCAAAGGCTGGCCGGCAGCGTCATCCTGCATATAAATACCCGCTGCCTTAAAGTAATATTTCAGCAGCGGGTACATGTTTCCTGCAGGGAATATTTATTTAATCTCAGGCTCAGTGCCCTCATCCTTACCTGTACCGCTTACATTCATCAGGCCGTAAGCGATACTGTCTGCCAGGGCTTGCCAGCTTGCCTCAATGATGTTCGTCGATACGCCCACCGTACCCCAGGAATCCTGGGCGGTGGCGGTCTCGATGTGCACACGCACGCTGGCCCCTGTGCCGTCCTTTTCATCCAGCACACGCACCTTGTAGTCGCTTAACTGCATGGATTCAAGGTTGGGATAGAAGGACTTCAAGGACTTACGCAAAGCGTTATCCAGGGCGTTAACCGGACCGTTGCCTTCTGCTGCCGTGTGCACCACCTGGTCCCCCACCCTGATTTTAATCACCGCCTCGGAATAAGCCGGGCTGTTTGGTTTCATTTCAACTAACAAGCGAAGGGCTTCCAGGGAAAAGGGCTCCTCGAAGCTGTTATGGGCTTTGTGCAAAAGTAGCTCGATGGTGCCATCAGCGCCCTCAAACTGATAGCCCTGGTTTTCCAACTGTTTGATTTCTTCCAGGATCCGTTTGCTCTCGGGGTTCTGCCGGTCAATGTCCAGGTTCATCTCTTTATACTTGTAGAGAAGATTGGAGATGCCGGAAAGCTCGGAAATCAGCACGCGCCGCTGGTTGCCCACCAGTTCGGGGTCGATATGCTCGTAGGTTTTGGAGTCCTTCATAATGGCGCTGACGTGAATACCGCCCTTGTGGGCAAAGGCGCTGTAACCCGTATAAGGTTTGTTGTTGGGGAGCGACATGTTTGAAATTTCGGTGATTTTCTTAACCGTTTTCGTCAGAGAAGAAAGGTCGTTTTCTATACACTCGTACCCCTGTTTAAGCTGAAGATTGGGGATAAGAATACTCAAATCCGCATTGCCGCAGCGTTCACCTATACCTGTGAATGTGCCCTGCACGTGGGTTGCACCCGCCTGAACAGCCAGCATGGAGGAGGCCACGGCGCAGCCTATGTCATTGTGGCAGTGAATACCCACCCGCACACCGGGGAAGGCCTCTACCGCCTCTTTTGTACCCTGTAAGACTTCTTCGGGAGCGGCGCCGCCGTTTGTGTCGCAAAGGCAGAGTACGTCCGCACCGGCGTCCGCCGCCGCTTTAAGTACCGCCATGGCATAATCGGCGTTGTCTTTTCTGCCGTCAAAATAATGCTCGGCGTCAAAGATAACCTCTTTGCCGTGCTGTTTGAAAAAGGCGACGGTATTCCTTACCAGAGCCAGGTTTTCTTCCGTTGTAACTTTAAGTATTTCTCGGGCATGCAAATCCCAGGCCTTACCGAAGATGGCAACGCTGTCCGTTCCGGCTTTAAGTAAAGACTGAATGTTGGGGTCGTCTTCCACAGCCGTATTTTTTCTGTGGGTGCTGCCGAAGGCGCAGAGTTTTGCGTTTTTCAGGTTCAGCTTTGCGGCCTTTTCAAAAAACTCAATATCTTTGGGGTTGGATCCGGGGTTGCCCGCTTCAATATAGGCTACGCCGAATTTGTCAAGGGTATTTACAATATTGATTTTATCACTGACAGAAAAGGATATGCCTTCACTCTGAGCGCCGTCACGCAGTGTGCTGTCAAAGATTTCTATCTTCAAAGTAAGCCTCCTGTTTTGCACCGGATGCCCCGATTGTAAGCCGGGGAACGGGGCCGAATTTTATTTTTGCCGGGTACTAATCTTTGAGTACCGCACCGCTGTCCGCGGAAGAAACCGTAGCGGCGTAGCGCTTAAGGTAACCGGTAAGGGGCGGACGGACAACGGGGACAAAATTGTCCTTTCTGCGTTTAATCTCCTCTTCGGGGACATCGAGCCTGATTGAACGGGCGACAATATCAATGGATATGGGGTCCCCCTCTTCAACATAGGCAATAAGACCGCCGCTTGCCGCCTCGGGTGAAATATGGCCGATAGCGGCTCCTCTTGTAGCGCCTGAAAAACGCCCGTCGGTGATAAGGGCCACCTCTTCGTCAAGCCCCATGCCCGCAATGGCGGAGGTGGGGGAGAGCATCTCCCTCATACCGGGGCCGCCTGCGGGCCCTTCGTAGCGGATAACCACCACGTCGCCCGGGCGTATTCTGTTTTGATAAATCGCTTCCACCGCATCTTCTTCGCAGTTGAACACCCGGGCGGGGCCGGTATGCTTTAACATGGAGGGAGAAACGGCGCTTTGTTTAACTACGCTGCCTTTTTCGGCAAGGTTGCCGAACAAAGCGGCAAGGCCGCCGGTTTTTGAATAGGGGTCGGTGACGGGGCGTACAACTTCGGAGTTTTTAACCTTAACGCCCGCCAGGTTTTCCCCGACGGTTTTGCCCGTGACCGTGGGCAGGGAGGTGTCCAAAAGTCCGGCTTCTGCCAACTCGGCCATTACCGCATGTACACCGCCGGCGGAGTTTAAGTCCTGCATATGATGATGACCCGCAGGCGCCAGATGGCAAAGGTTCGGGGTAACGGCGCTGACTTTGTTGATTGATTCAAGTGTCAGTTCAATCTTCGCCTCATGTGCAACGGCTGCAAGATGCAGAGCCGTATTTGTGGAACAGCCCAAAGCCATATCCACGGTGAGGGCGTTATTGACCGATGCGGGGGTGATAATATCCAAAACCCGCAAATCATTTTTAAGCAGTTCCATGACCGTTTCGCCCGCCCGCTTTGCCATGCGGATGCGCTGAGCATAGACAGCCGGTACCGTGCCGTTGCCGGGCAGAGCCATACCCAGAACTTCCGTCAGGCAGTTCATGGAGTTGGCGGTAAACATTCCGGAGCAGGAACCGCAGCCGGGGCAGGCCTTGTCTTCAACATCGCAGAGCTCTTCTTCGGTTATTTTGCCGATTTTTATAGCCCCAACAGCCTCAAAAACGCTGTTAAGGTCAAGGGCTTTACCGTCTTCCGTCAGCGACAGCATCGGCCCGCCCGAAATGAATATTGAAGGCAGGTTCAGCCTCGCCGCCGCCATGAGCATTCCGGGGACGATTTTGTCGCAATTCGGGATAAATACCAGAGCGTCAAAGCGGTGAGCCTTAACCATGCATTCAATGCTGTCCGCTATTATTTCCCTTGTGCAGAGGGAATACTTCATTCCCTCGTGCCCCATGGCTATGCCGTCGCATACACCGATGGTGTTGAACTCCAGCGGAGTACCGCCTGCGGCAAGAACCCCGTCTTTAACCGCCCGGGCAATTTGATTTAAGTGAATATGGCCGGGGACAATCTCGTTAAAAGAGTTGACAATACCCACCAACGGGCGTTCAATCTGTTTGTTGGTCAAGCCGTTTGCTTTGAGCAAAGAGCGCTGAGGCGCCCGCTCACAGCCCGCTTTCATAAGGTCCGATCTCATTAAAACATATCTCCTTTATTCCGAGGGCCGCCCCCGGTTTTGCCTTTCCCCGAGTCGGGAAAAAGGTAATTACTCGTCTTTTTTCTGCCAGCTCATCTTGGAGCGCAGTTCTTTACCGGTTTGTTCCAGCAGGCTGCTTTGAGCGGCCTTTCTGCGGGCGTTAAAGCCGGGGCGGTTGACCTGATTTTCCAGGATCCAATTGCGGGCAAAGGTGCCGTTTTGAATTTCGTTAAGAACCTTTTTCATTTCTTTCTTGGTTTCTTCCGTAATAATGCGGTCGCCGGTCATATAGTCGCCGTATTCCGCAGTGTCGCTTATGGAATAGCGCATATAAGAAAGTCCGCCCTGAATTACCAGGTCGATGATGAGTTTCATCTCATGCACGCATTCAAAATAGGCGCTTTCGGGTTGGTAGCCCGCTTCCACCAAGGTGTCAAAACCTGCCTTCATCAAAGCGGAAACACCGCCGCAAAGCACGGCCTGTTNNCCGAAAAGGTCGGTTTCTGTCTCTTCTCTGAATGTGGTTTCCAGAATACCGGCTCTGCCGCCGCCGATTCCGGAAGCGTAGGCAAGGGCTATATCCTTGGCCTTTCCGTCGGCATCCTGATAAACGGCGATAAGGCAGGGAACTCCCTTGCCTTCAAGATATTGGCTTCTTACGGTATGGCCCGGTCCCTTGGGAGCAATCATAATTATGTTTACATCCGAGGGAGGAACAATCTGACCGTAGTGAATGTTGAACCCGTGGGCAAATGCCAGAGTCATGCCGGGTTTTAAGTTGGGCATAATATCCTTTTCGTAAAGTTTCGCCTGCTTTTCGTCGTTTACGAGGATCATAACAATATCCGCCGCCTTTACGGCATCTGCGGTGACCATTACGGTCAGCCCCGCATCGCCTGCGGTTTTAAAGGATTTGGAACCCTCGTACAGGCCCACAATTACATCCGCACCGCTGTCTTTCAGGTTAAGGGCATGGGCGTGTCCTTGGCTGCCGTAGCCGATAACGGCGACTTTTTTGTTCTTGAGTACCTCAAAGTTACAGTCTTTGTCATAATACATGGTTGCCATTTATTTTTCCTCCTTATTTTTTGGTTTTCCCAAAATATTATTACCTCTGCCTATTGCCGTCACACCCGTGCGGCACAGTTCGCTGATACCGTAGGGTTTCAGATACTCTATAAAAGCGCCTAATTTGCCGCTTTCGCCGGTTATTTCAATCGTCAGGGAAACGGGGGTCAGATCAATAACCTTTGCACGGAAAATATTGACCGCTT
>DCTF01000134.1 GCA_002329225.1 Ruminococcaceae bacterium UBA1447 | reverse complement strand
TGTTCAGTAAACATTAAATAAAAAAATAAAAAATTGGGCAAGCATCGAGGATGTGTGGATATTCGGGTATTTTTATTGGGATTGGGCGGATGCCTCCATGCCGGTAAAATCCGTTGATACGGCGGCAGGCACCCTTACAACCGGTCATGCCGCTCAATACGGCTTTAAAGAGGGCGCTTTGTATTATTTTTACAATGTGCTTGAAGAACTTGATGCCCCCGGCGAGTGGTACCTTGACCGCAATACGGGTATTCTATACCTTTACCCTCCGGCGGAAATGACGGGTGCGGAAATAAGTCTTTCCGTTACCGAGCAAAGCATAATTAAAGTCAGCGGCGGCGAGTATCTGGGATTTTACGGCTTCGGCATTAAGGGAAGCCGTGCTGACGCTGTGAGTATTGAGGGTAATTATTGCACTGTTAAAGACTGCGTTATATCAAACTGCGCCGGCAGCGGTATTGTCATTAACGGCTGGGGGAACAGGGCGGAAAGAAATGAAATAATGCATATGGGTAAGGGCGGTATCAATCTTAATGGCGGCGAGCGCCAAAGCCTCAGCCCGGGCAACAATGTTGCCGACAATAACTATATTCATAATTACGGTGAAACCTACAAGACATATTATGCCGGAGTAAACCTCGGCGGTGTCGGCAATGTCTGCTCCCACAACGAAATAAGCGAAGCGCCTCACATGGCGGTCTATTACAGCGGCAATGACCATTTAATCGAGTATAACAACATTTACAGTGTAGTTAAGCAGTCAAGCGATGCCGGAGCAATATATGCGGGCAGGGATATTACCGCTTACGGCAATATCATCCGTTACAACAGTATTTGCAATATCGGTTCTGGCGAGTTTACTCCCAGCGGCATATACTTTGATGACGCAATTGCCGGGCAAACGGCTTTCGGGAATATTTTAATAAACATTCCCGGCAACGCCTTTTTAATTGGAGGCGGACGGGATTTGAAGGTCGAAAACAACATCATCATTAACGCCCGTACACCCATCTGGTATGATGAACGTGCCCGGGAAGGAGTTGTGAGTCAGGGCTGGTTTAAGCACCATGTGGAAAATCTTGACTCCGGTATGTGGCGGGGGTTGCTGAATTCACCTTATCAAACTGACATCTGGAAAGCGAAATATCCTCAGTTGGCAAAAGTCAGCCATGACTTTAATGATACCGATAACCCCTATTTTGCAGTGAACCCCGCCTTCAGCGAGGTAAAAAACAATATTATTGTTTCCAAAACACCTGTTGTCGGCATGATCTACCCCTCGGTTTACAGGTTCAGCACCGTAAGAAACAATCCTGCTTATTGCCTGACCTCCAACCCGGGTTTTGTAGACTTCCGAGGCGGAAATTATCTCTTAAAGGAGGACGCCCGGGTTCTGAAAAAAGTTGAAGCCTTTAACAATCTTCCATTTGAAAATATAGGAAGATATTGATTTACTTAAACGTTGATAAAACGCCGGGCGGGGATTGCTTTAAAACAAGCTCTTCCCGCCGTATTCTTTTCAGCATCAGGCGAAAGATTATGATATAATAAACAAGTTAATTTGACTGCCGGAGGATTATGCAATGAACACAAGCAGAATGAAGCGCAAACCGCTTTTGCTGGAAGATTTCAGTAATGTCCGAACCTCTGCAGAAGGTGCGGGACGCCGATGGGGAGCAAGGGGAGAAAAAACTTACGCGTCGGTTGAAATAGTAAACGCCGAGGATTATCCGGAAATCAGCCGCGGTAAAAAGCAAATGCTTAAGTTCAATTATGATTTTCGCTATGAAACCACGGAGGGGGGGAGCCGCCGGGCATATTTTAACACCTGGGCGGGGGAAAATTTGCACCCCGCCAGTGAGAATATAAAAGACGATCCTTTTGCTCTGGTAATTCCGGAGGGGGAATACCCCACTCATTTGGCCATGTGGGTTTACGGTGACGGGAACGACGCCTGGTTTAACGGCATGCTTGTGGATGCCGAGGGACGGGATATAGAGGTTACCTGCGGGGACCAGGACTGGATAGGCTGGAAGTTTGTACTTATGGATATCCCTCCGAACCTGAGTCTGCCCTTTTATGTGGCCTACCCCGCCCGCCTGTTGACGGGCAACCAAACCATCCACGGATCGCTGTTTATAGACGGCATCTTTGCCGTTTACGGCGGCATAGATTTTGACGTTTTGCCGCCGGTTATTACGGAACTTTCCTGCGAGCGGAATACCGGAAAATCGGGATTGCCGCTTTTGAGCGCGCTTATTTCCGACCCGGATGATGAAGAAAACAACTGTACCGCCTCCGGCGTTGATCCGGAGCGCACGCAGATATTCATTGACGGTGTCCGCCATACGAAAAACCTCGGTTTTGCCGACTCGGGTAAAGATTTACGGATTGAATTCGTACCGGATTTTCCTCTCTGCGGGGGTTTTCACTGCTTGGAGATAAAGGCTTTTGATAAGACGGGAAATCGGGGAGATGTCCGAGAGTTTTTTGAAGCGGAAGGGGAACTGCCCCGCTGTGATTTGAATATCCCCGATACGGTAAACTTTGGCGGCGGGCTTGAGTGCCGCTTTGATTTTAAAGGCGCAAAAAAGAATACCCTTGTAACGGCGGAGTTTAAGGTTGACGAAAAACTGTTCCGCCCCGGCAAAAACTTTATTTCAACACCGGACGGCATTTCCGCTCAGGCGGAATTTGAAGAAGGGCTTGTACGCTTAAAAATCGACTCCGGAGAAAAAGAAGGAGATTATGAGGCGGCGGTTCTGACCCTTTCCGCTCTGGAGTTGCAAGACAAACCGCATGATACC
>DCTF01000110.1 GCA_002329225.1 Ruminococcaceae bacterium UBA1447 | reverse complement strand
GACAATTAAACTTGCAATCTTCAGAGGTTTTTACAAAGTGTTTTTTTTGTTTGCCTTCACCGTTTTATTATGATATTATGAGGCGGTTAGTTTATGCATTCTGATGCGGAAAAACATCAGGAGAAAAATTGAAGGGAGAGAGTCTATGTCGGAAGAACATAAGCCGGGCGCACCGACCTTGTCGGAAGAATTAGAAGACCCGGAGCAGTCCTCAGTCAGTTATGTGCACAGGGATCGCCGCTATGTAGGCACTAAAGAGACTGTGGCCTATCTGCTCAATGACTTTTCCAACGCTTTTAACATCGGGCAATACGGAGACCGCTTTATCTGGGATGTTGTCAAGATTGACTTTCGAATCTCGGCTTTCGTGGGGATTTTTACCGGTATATGGGACGTTATAAATGACCCGATTATCGGCTTTATTGTGGACAAAACCCGCACCCGTTGGGGTAAGTTCCGTCCCTATCTTGTAGCTTTTCAAATCCCCATGACGCTCATCGGTTCACTCTACTGGCTTATGCCCTTCTTCTTCCCCGACACCGGTCCCAAATATCTACCAAAACTTATTTTTTATTTTGCCTTCGGTGCCATTACCGAAACCGCCGGAACCTTTACCGGGGTGGCAAAGTCGGGTTATATGACCACAATTACCCCCCATCCCAACGACAGGGCACGCCTTATAACGATGGCTGAACTGCTGACGGGCTACATGGGGGAAGATGTGCCCAATATGCTTATGGGTGTGTTTATCGACCTTATAAACCACAACATAGTTAAATGGAAACTGCGCAACCTTTTCCTGATAATGGGTATGGGCACGGGGCTTATTTCTTCTGCCTTCACCATGTATTTCTTTTTGGTGTCCCGTGAGCGGGTTATGCAAAATGTGGAAAGGCCAAGTATCAAAGAGGGCTTTAAGGCGATAATTAACAATTACCCGATTTTACTCATAACTCTGTCTCACTTCTTAGGCGGCTTCAGTGTAGGGCAGGGAATCCAAAACTATTTCATCGATGTGCTGGGTTCCGCCGCTTTACAAACCGTTATAAACATACCTTCCAGTATGATAGGCAGTATAAGTTACGCTTTTGTTAAGCCGCTGCGGGCCAGGTTTTCCACAAAGGCTCTTTGGGTGACGGAAGACCTTTATACCCGTTTTTGGTGGATAGTCGTTTTTCTCATAGGAATGTATAAAGATAACTACAAAAAACGACTGCTTATGAGTATTGTTATAGGAACCCAGGCTTGGTTTGATAAATGGATGTTCGGACTGCGTAAGGTGGTTGGAGCGGAACTTTTTAATGAGGCTATGGACTACTGTGAGTGGAAAAACGGCTACCGTATGGAGGCCACTACCACTGTGGCGCGTAATCTGATATTAAAATTGCAGGGGATTATTATGGGGTCCGTAAGGAGCCTCATTATGCAGAGAATAGGCTATGTTCAGGGTATTAAAATCGGTACTCAGGCAGACCGTACAAAAAAATGGCTTTTTGCCATGAGTACGGGTGTACCGGTAATCACGGGATCCCTCGCCGTATTGCCGAAGTTTGTCTATCCCCTCACGGGCAAAAAGCGCGAGCTGATGTATGAAGAGCTTTCCGTACGCCGTAAAGCCTATGCCCGGGAGGTAATTGCAGCACATGAAAATGAAGAATCGGGCATGTAACTGATAAAGTAAAAAACACCGCAGGAGCTTTAGGGCTTTTGCGGTGTTTTCTTATCTCTATCCTAACACATACGGCTTTTCTTCCCGAAGGATAAAAAAATATTTCTCGGAACAATTTTTATCTCTGGTATGGTATAATAAAACTCAAATTTCGGTATATGTTGGCCGCAACTTTTGTGGAGTTAAAGGTATAATCCTTATTTTAAACGGCGACCGTTTTTTGAGGTACTCAAACAGCGGGTGAGTGTGGAGAAAAAATGACAGCAACTCCGGTGAATCTAACAGAACGGTAAAACAGGAGGTAAATTATGCAAACGGCTCAAAACATAGTAAAAAAAGTGACAAGCCCCTTTCGCTACGCTATCGGAATGTTCGGCACATCCATACCTATCAATATGTTCAAAACCTATGCCGCCATATTTTATGTAGATATGCTTGGGCTCAGTACCGACCGTTACGCCTTGGTACTGTTTATTTACACTTTTATAGACGCCATTGACAACCCCGTTTACGGGTTTTTGTCGGACCGAACCCGTACAAAATGGGGGCGCCGCCGCCCGTGGCTGATAATAGGAACGCCGCTTTTGGTGCTCTCATTTATTATGTTTTTTACTCCGCCCCCAATCAAAGGAACATCGCTTTTCGTCTATATGCTCCTTATGTATATTCTGACCGGAACGTTGGACTCCCTTTTAAATGCCAATTACGGGGCGCTTTTTCCGGAGCTTTTCCCCGATGAGGTTCAAAGGGCAAAGAGCAACTCCATGCGGCAGGCATTTCAACTTGTCGCAATGATTATAAGCATTGCCCTTACTCCGGTTATAACTGAAAAAATCGGCTACTCGGCCACGGCGCTTATCTACGGCTTAGTGGCTATGGCGGTTATTTGGTACTGCACCATAGGCTGCCATGAAAATCCCGATTCTTTGGAAAAAGAAAAACCGCAGCTTTGGAGCAGCCTTAAAGCGCTGTTTACGAACCCGTATTTTTGGATTTTCGGTTTTGCCAACGCTTTTTACTCCGCAGCCGGGAGCCTTGTCATGCAGGGCGTACCCTTCTTTATAAAATACTCTTTAGGGCTTGACAGCGGTAAAACCACATTGATTTTAGGCTGCGTGCTTTTATCGGCAATTTTAAGCGTTATTGTCTGGGTATTTATTGTAAAAAAAGTCACACTCATGCCCGCCTGGCGCAGTGCCTTTGTTTGGATGACACTGGGTATTATCCCCATGTATTTTGTAAAAGGGCTTACCGGCGCCATATTAATGAGCTCCTTAGTGGGCTTCGGCGTGGCCGGTGCCTTGGTGACCATGGACATGGTGGGTGCAAGAATAATGGACGAGGACACAAAAAAATACGGTGTGCGCAGGGAGGGCATATACGCCAGCGCCATGGGCTTTATGAACAGGCTCAACGGCCTGTTTACCAGCCTTGCTTTTTGGCTTGTTAACAGGTTTTACGGCTTTGAAAGCGGGGAGTTTCCCGGTGACAGACCCGGCGAAGCGGCACGGTTTTTGTTGATTATCTTCCCCTTTGTGTGCCTGCTTTTAGGCTGTGTTTTTGCCTTTTTGCTGCGCTTTAAAAATGATGAGGAAGAGCAAACCGTTACAGAAATCTAAACAGAATTTTACTCTAATACTAATATCCAATAAATAAGTT
>DCTF01000128.1 GCA_002329225.1 Ruminococcaceae bacterium UBA1447 | reverse complement strand
CGTTTACAGCCGCCAACAGAAAAGCCGGTTACGATTTGGGGCTGGGCGTTATTGAACGGGGCAACAGCCGCCCCTCTTTATACGAGGTTCCGGCCGTAAATTGGGCGGATATAACTGATACCGGCGGGGAATTCGGCGTATCCGTATTCAGCGACAGCAGAACGGGCTGGGATAAGCCCGCAGACAACACTCTGCGTTTGACGGCTGTCCACAGCCCCCGGGGTGCGTACAGAGACGCTCAGCATTTGCTGGATTTCGGCCTTAACCGTTTTTCCTTTGCCGTTTATTCCCACCCCGGTTCCCGCAAAAACGGAGTTCAGCGGGCGGCTTTGGAGTTTGTTCAGCCCGTGAACGCCTTTAAAGTACCCGTTGCCGCCGGTGTTCTGGGGGCGGAGTATTCCCTTTGCGGGTTGAGTGATGAAAATGTTATTATACGGGCAATTAAAAAAGCGCAAAACACCGATGAAATTATCGTCCGTCTGAATGAGGGCGAGGGTGAGAACCGAAAGGGCGTGCGCCTTCGCTTTGCCGGCGGCATATCAAGCGCCCGGGAAGTTTGGGCTACTGAAGAACCCCGCAGTGAGGCTGAAGTCGAAGACGGGGAACTTGTGTTTGACATAAAGGCCTTTGAACCTAAAACTTTTGCGCTGACCGTCAAAGATGCGGAGGAAAAAGATAAACCGGAAGTCTGCCGCCCCCTGACGGATTTGCCCTTTAACCTTAACGCCGTGACTGCCAACGGAGAAGCATTAAAAGATTGTCTGCCCGGCAATTCGGCTCTGCCTGAAGAAATATTCCCGAAAGAGATTGTTTGCGGCGGCATCGGTTTTTTAACCGGCCGTACGGGGAGGAAAAACGCCATTGCCTGCCGCGGTCAGAGCCTGAGCCTGCCGGAGGGCTGCGACCGGCTGCACCTTGTTGCCGCCGCTTTCGGTGAGGACAGGGAGGCGGAGTTCTTTATTGACGGTGAAAGCGTCACAACGGTTATTCATTCGGCGGAGGAGGCCGTCGGAGCCTGGGATTTGTTTAACCTTAATGAAGCGGGTTATATAAAAAAGCCTGTCTTGGCCTGGAATTCCACCCATGCCCACGGTCCCGAAGGGGATATTTACGGCAAACAGCTTTACTTCTTTAAGTATTCTTTTAATATCCCGCCCGGAGCAAAAAACTTTACCCTGCCGGAAGATGAGGCTGTTGTGGTTTTGGCCGCCACCGCAACGAGCGGGGAGGCGGAGGCAATTACGGTTACAGAACTGTATGACTCCCTTGAAAAGCGTGAACTCAACTTTGCCGTTCCTCCCGAAAGGGACTTTGCCGCCAAGAACAACAAATGGGGTCACAGACGCTCCCGGCTGAAGTTTTTATTTAACTACGCAAAGCNNTGAAAAGAGCATCGGATTGAATGAACCGGCAAAGAAGAACGGGCCTGTAAAGTTATAACGCTTTACAGGCCCGAATGCTGTCCGGGTTAGTTTTCAGGTCGGTTTTCAGGGCAAAAATGCTTTAACGTTTTTATCATAGTGGCCGGAGTCCGTGTAGCCGTTCTCCGTGCGTATGCATTCGCCCCATTTTCTTGCAATTTCTTCAGCACTGTCGGTTTTTATTCTTGCTCTTTCAAAACCGTCCTTGCTTCCTCTCAGGCACCAGTCGGATTCCCACATCATGTGGCCGGCGCCTTTGTAGGTCCAGAGCGCCCAACTGAAATTGAGGCTGTCCATGGTTTCAAAACAGCCTTTCCAGGTGGTTCTTTTATGGGGATAAAACTCACCCATAAACATTGGCATACTCCTGTGGTACAGGCGGGTAAGCAGCAGGAAAAATGCAAAAATTTCGTCGGAGTTGTTGTAGAAGTGCACCTGATAAACCACATTTTCCCACCCGTGGGTTTTGGCCTGAGGCAGGGCAAGGGGAGTCCAGATACATTCCAGAGTGATGATGTGGTCAGGGTCGGCTGCACGAACCGTTTTATAAAGGCGTTTATAAATAAGTTCGTTATAAATACGCCGCTGAATTTCCGTTACGGGCATATCACAGCAGGGTTCGTTGAGCAGGTCGTACATGGCAACGGCGGGGTTGCCCCTGAATCTTTCGGCAATAGCCGTCCACAGCTCGTCGGTCAGTTCTCTGTTGCGCTTCCCTTGGGGTGTCAGGTCATACAGGCCGTTGGAATCGCCTTTGCCGTTATGAGGTGCGTCACTTTGGAAGCCGGGCGCACCGTGCATATCCAGAATAACATAAAGGCGCCTTTCCGAACATTCGTTGACTACCCAATCCAGGCGGGAAAAATCCCATTCCCCGTTTTCGTCTAAAATCTTTGTGCCGTTGTCATCATAATAAAAGTTACGGTACCAGAAGGGGACCCGAACGCAGTTAAAGCCCATTTCCGCAATTTGGTCCAGGTCATAGGCGGTTATAAAGTTGTCCTCATAGGTGTTGACGAGCTCATAGGCCTTTTGGAGTCCGAAGCGTTCAATTAAAGTTTCCAACAGTTCATAGTTGTCGCTTACCTGCTCATAGGGGCAAAGCCAGTCTTCCTGAATAAGCCAGCCGCCCAAGTTGACACCCTTAAGTCTGATTGTTTCGCCCCGCTGATTTACAATCTTGC
This sequence comes from Ruminococcaceae bacterium UBA1447, assembly GCA_002329225.1. Taxonomy (GTDB): domain Bacteria; phylum Bacillota; class Clostridia; order Oscillospirales; family Acutalibacteraceae; genus UBA1447. The sequence goes on along the minus strand of DCTF01000128.1, from coordinate 8,730 downwards.
GTTTTCTGGTTGTCAAAAAGTCCTCCTGAGTAAACGGGCCTTCGGGTTCGGCGGCGGGCTTGGCTGCCAAAACGGGCGCTACCGTGCCGAGTATTAAAACAAGGCTTAGGGTCAGGCATAAAACGGATTTAAACTTCTTTTTCAAAAAAACACGCCTCCTTTATTACTGATAAATTTTAATGTTCTTATTTTTTAACGGTGGTAATAAAACTCACCGCAGCCTCTTTCATTCCCTCATCTATGGGGGCGATTTTAAGCAGGGTCTTGATTTTAAAAGGCCCGATCAGTTTAAGCAGCAAGGGAATATACCTCTTTTTGCCCAGCACTTCCTGCGCCATACCGCTGTTGAGCAGGGAGGAGATTTCTTCACTTTTAAGCAGGGCGCCTACCCTGTCATTAAGGCTGAAGCAGGGCGTATTGTCGTTTTCGTCCACAAACCAGTTGCGAACCATGGAAAAACTGCCCTCCGGCAAAACATAACTCGGGTCGGCCTGTTCAACGCCCTCAATAATCATTGAACTTTCATTTTCTTTCCCTCGGGCAATGACCGTGTTTTCGCCTTTTTGAATTTCCACATCTTCGAACCTGACAACCCGGTCGCAATCCTTTTCAAAGGTTTGGCCGTTGACGGTGAGGCTTATCTTGGGCAGGTTGGAGTAAACAACAATATCCGTCTTACCTGCGGGGCGGTTTATGTAGCGGCTGCCGCCTATTTGCACGAAAGGTTCCTGTGACCAAAACGCCTTATACACGTAAAAACTGTCTTTTTTGGTTTTGCGGTCAATTGTTACAAGCCCCTTGTTGTTGCGGGCTTTCACTCCGCCCTCGTCACGGTTTGCGGCGCCGAAGTCAAACATATTCCAGACATAACTGCCCCAGAGCCAATCCGTTTTTTCAATAGCGCGGGCATAAACTTCGTGAAAATATGCCTGATAAGTTTCGCTGTAATCGCCCTGAACACCTTTTCTGTTCTGGTATTTTATAATCCCTTCCGCCCCGTATTCCGAAAGGCAGAGTTTGATTTGCGGGTTTTCTTCATGAAAACGGTCCAGCCAACCGTTTATCTCTTCCGCAGTGCGCATGTACCAACCGTAGTAGATGTTGTAACCTAAAATATCGGTGACCGCATTGAGCGGGCCGTTGAAGGGGTACATCATCACCTGGGCGGCGGCTGTAGGTCTTGACGGGTCAAGGCTTTTGGCAAGCAGGTGGAGTTCCTTGACGGCTTCTTCAATCCCTGCGCCTTTACCGCCGATGGTTATCTCATTTTCAACACCCCAGCAAAAGATAGAGGTGTGATTGATATTTTGTTCGATAAGTTCCCGCAACTGACTTTTTGCGTTTGCCTGCTTCTTTTCCGAAAATCGGGATATTACGGGTACTTCCGCCCAAACCAGTAAACCTGCCCTGTCGCAAAGGCTGTAAAAGTAATCGTCCTGCTGGTAATGGGCAAGGCGAACAGAGTTGGCCCCCACTTCAAGAATCAGCGACACATCTTCTTCATGTTCTTTTGCGGTCAGGGCATTGCCCATATGGTAGCGGTCCTGATGGCGGGAAACGCCTTTGAGCTTAATATATTCCCCGTTTAAAAAACAACCCTTTTCGCTGTCAAACTCCACCGTGCGGAAGCCGATTTCCGTACAGACTTCGTCAATTATCTTATCGTTTTTAATAAGGCGGGCTTTGAGGGTATAAAGATAAGGGTCTTTAATGCCGTTCCAGAGGCGGGGATTTTTAACCGCAATACTTATATTTTTCTCATTCGCCGGACAGGTTTCTTCGGCAACCGTTTCACCCTTGCCGTCAAGCAGGGTATAGCGGGCGCTTACTCCGTCGGTGTTCCCGTCTGTGCGGACGCTTCTTTTTACCTTCCAATCTTCACCCTCTTTTTGAGGTATGGCGGCAATTCCGCACCTGCCCCAATCCAAGGTGAAACGGCATTCCGGCAGGCCGGTTATAAGGTACACATCCCGGTAAATACCGCCGTAAAAGGTAAAGTCCGCCATGCTCGGGTAGATATCCTCAAAGTCGCTGTTGTCCACGGTGATTTTTACGGTATTGCTATCCTCTTTCAAGTAATCGGTAATATCAAAGCGGAACATGGAATATCCGCCCCTGTGTTCGCCGGCCTTTTCGGAATTTACAAAAACTTCCGCCACGGAGTTTGCGGCGCCGACTTCTATATAGGTCGTACCCTCGGTTTTGGGTAAAGTGCGGGTGTATTCGCATCGGCCGCGGTAATAATCCGCACCTTCCTGCCCGTCAACGGCGTTAAAGCAATGGGGGAGGTTTACCTTTTGCGTTTGTCCCTGTTTCGTAAAATCCCAACCGTCGTTTAAAAGTATTCTCTCTCTCATATCTTCCCCGCCCTCCGTTCAGAAACGATATCAACCGTTACAACTTCTACATGCTGAATTTATTATATAGATTGTACCACAAAAACAATAGCCTTTGAAGAGTGACTTTGCCCCGCAAAACAGCGGTAGCGATGCAAATGTTTATTATTTTTCCGCCATACTTGAACTTTAACAAAAAGGGGGTTACAATGCATTTGGGAGGAGGAGAGATTATGAATAATTTTAAGAAGGTTTTAGCGGTTTTATTGGCGTCCGGCATCCTCTTTACGGGCACCGCCTTTGTTTCGGGCGCTGCGCCCGGGCAAAATGCAGAGCATGATTANNTTGACTGGGATAATTGGCTGCCCCTTAAAGCCGCCCTGCATACCCATACCCTTGCCAGTGACGGCGCCGACAATATGGACGAGATGGTGGAAAGCCACTACGAGTTGGGTTTTGACATTCTTGCCATTACCGACCATATGATTGTCCATCGGGGTTGGGATAAAATGTCCCAAACCGTACCTATTATGAACATAGTCAAAAGGGAGCGTAATCAGGGGCGGAGCGTTTCACCCCTAACTCCCCAACGGTATCAGGAAATTCTTAACGGCGTGGGCAGAAACGGGCGCGGGATGCTCGATGTTCCTTTCGGAGTGGAACTCAACGGCGCGGTGCCCAGCAACTCCCATGTGAACGGGTTGTTTGCGGACTACGGTCAGGGGCTGATCGGCGTTGACGGCGATTATGAAACACCGGTGCGCGAGGTGGAAAAACTCGGCGGAGTGACATTCCTCAACCACCTCGGCAACTTTACGCAGGCTTGGACAAAAGAGGACCCGAATATTTCCCGAAAGCCCATTTATGTAAACAAGTTCGCAAGAATATTTTTGGACTATCCCTCCTGCGTAGCCATGGATATAAACAGCGGTACGGACTCCCACACCGGTTATGACCGGATTTTATGGGACGAGGTGCTTCAAAAAACAATCCCTCACGGCAGAAACGTTTCCTGCATTACTTTCAGCGACTCTCACGGCGTTGACCAGAACGACCGCGCCTTTACCGTAATGATGCAGCCGGAAAATACGGTGGAAGCCCTGAAAACCTGTATGGAAACCGGTGCGTATTTCAGCATCAGCCGCAACGCCAAGGTAGAAATAGGCCCCGACTTTACCGGTGAGGGTCCCTGCCCGATAGTAACACGCATTGATGTTGACCAACAGGCCGACAAAATCACCCTCACGGCGGAAAACTATGACGAGATTACCTGGGTTTCAAACGGTGAAATTGTTGCTAAAGGTGAAACAATTAACCTTGACGACATTGCCGATTTGGGCTGTTACGTAAGGGCATACCTGACCGGCCCCGGCGGTATTTGTTACACTCAGGCCTTTGTTATTACCGCCCCCGATATTGAATGGGCAAAGCCCTATGTGCCGGCAGTTGTTCTGGATTATTCCCGCATCCTCAGAGCCATGGAACAAATCCTGGTCAGAACGGTATTGCAATACAGCCTCGGGTTTAAACTGCTCAGATATATTTTAATGGGAGTTTAAAACAGGCGGGAATCCTCACTGATTATAAACGGAAAAACAGTCGCTGATACAGTTGTCTGTACCGGCGGCTTGTGTTTTAAAGCCGGCTCAGAATGCGGTTTGATGTTTATTTCCGTTAGCCGCATAATCCGTTTGACAACACGCTTCTATCGGAAGCGGCTTTTACCGCCTTGTGTATGAAAGCGTGCAGGCAAACGGAAAAAACATAGATAATGTCGGTGTATCGTCTTATGCCGGCTTGGAAAATCAACCTTGGAGGAGAAAAAAATAAAAGCATAAATTTACAAAAAGGTAACCGTAAATTCATAAAAGGCGGATATAATTATCCTGCAAACACTATCAATTATGCGACGGTCATAGTACAATGCGGATAGAAAACCTCTAACCGAATTTACAAGGAGAAAAACCATGGCTTTAAAGAAAAGGATTGAACAATTTAAAGAGTCGGAATACGAAGCAAACAAAGATTTTTATATCGGCTTAAAGGCGGGGCAAAATCCCCATACTCTTTTTATAGGCTGTTCGGATTCCCGAGTGGATGCGGAAACCCTCTTTCAGGCCTCGGCGGGTGAACTTTTTCAGATAAGGAACATTGCAAATATAGTGCCGAGGCAAGATAAAGCGTCCGACCATATTTCAACGGTTTCCGCCGTTGAATATGCGGTTAAAGTTCTTAAAGTGGAGAATATAATTGTCTGCGGTCACTCCAATTGCGGCGGTTGCGCCGCAATCAGAAAACCGGCGGAGGACATAAAAAATCTCCCCTTTACAGGGGAGTGGATTTCCCAAAGCCTTCCCGTATCCGATTATGTTGACCGTGAATATCCGGATATGAGTGAAGAGGAAAAAACGGTATTGCTTGAAAAGTTTAATGCCGTTCAGCAGTTGGACAACCTCATGAGCTACGACTTTGTAAGGCAAAAGGTTGAGTCGGGAACCTTGAACCTGCAAGCCTGTTATTACGATATAGGCAGCGGGGATATCACCGTATATGACTATGAGCAAAAATCCTTTTATTGATTAAAAAGGGATTAAACCGCCAAGTCAGCGGGATTGGTTGATAACGATTTTGTCGTCAAGCTTTAGCTGAACATCGCCGGTGGGGATAATAACATTGCCGGCACGCTCAAGGAAAATTATACGCGCATTGTCACGCAGTTTAATATCGCGGATGTATTTGTCTTCAAACCGGTCGCCTTTTTTAACCACACGCTCCCGGAGTGAAAAGTCGCCGATTTCATCATTATAATGCAGGGCGCTCAAAACCACACTGTCATTCAGCTGCATGACCGTTTCGCCGTCAGGCACAAACTGCTCGTCACCTCGCTCAACTATCGCCACACGGATATCTCGGGGCAGTATAATATCTTTCAGGGCCTTACCTATCCATGGGTGCTGAGCGCAAATTTCCGTCAGGACAAACTGAATGCTCTTTTCTTCCTGATAGTCGGTAAAGGTTTTCATGACATCCCCTTGCGCATCGTACATTTTTGTCCAAATGGCAACCGTAGGCATCAACCCGCCCTGTATGGCTAAGGACAGTAAAACGACGGTAAAGGTTATGTGGAAAAGGTCATATTGCAGTTCAACACTGCTGACCGCCACAATGGCAAAAACAATGCTTGCCGCACCCCTGATCCCCGCCCAGGAGACAACAAGCTTTTGCTGCAGAGATGAATTCGGCATAAAAGCCATCAGACCGAAAACGCTGATCGGTCTTGAAACCAGAGTCATGAACACCATAATTGCGAGGGCATAGGGAAATACTCGGATGATGTCCCCCGCATTTGAAAGCAGGCCGAGAACGAAGAAAATAATAATTTGGGCGAGCATGTTAATTCCGTCAAAAAAGGATACGAGATCCCGTTTGGACTGAAATTCCTGGTTACCCAAGACAATTCCGATAATATAGACGCTTAGATAGCCGTTGCCCCCGAGCAGTTCGGCAAGAGCATAGCCCATAATGGCTATTGCAATTACAAAAACTTCATTGCCGCCGCCTTTAAAAAAGATGTTACGCCGGATAAAGAAAACAAGGGCGATAGAAAATGCGGCCCCGACCGCCACTCCAACGCTCACCTGTAAGAAAAGCATAAGGAAGGCTTTACCCGCGCTTATTCCTTCTACAAGCAGTGACAGGCAAACAATAGTTAAAATGTAAGAGAAAGGGTCGTTTGAACCGGATTCCATCTCCAGCAGGGAGTCGGTGTTGTCTTTAAGGGATAACTTGCGCCGCCTTAGAATTGAAAAAACGGAAGCCGCATCGGTGGAGCCGATTACACTGCCTAACAAAAGCGATTCAATCAGAGGGAAGCCTAACGCAAAGCGGACAAACAAGCCCGTAATCCCGGCGGTGAAGAAAACGCCGAGCGATGCCAGGGTGATAGCCTTGCCCGCAACCGGTTTCGCCGCCCGCCAACTTGTTCCGAACCCGCCGTAAAACATAATAAATATCAGTGCAATCGAGCAAACCGTGTTGGCGGTTGCAAAAGACTNNGCTGCGGCAAACTGCCGATAGCCATACCGAAAACAATAAAAATGAGCAGCATCGGAATTCCCGATTTATCCGATACGGCGCTGAATATTACGCTTATCAGTATAATAGAGGCTAAAATAATCAAAACCTTAATCAATGTGTTCCGTCTCCCTGCTTTTTAGTTACGAGTTCCGATTATAACACAAGGAGCGTCTTCCTTTCAAACCGGATTGAGCATAGCGGGGCGAAAGCTTGACCGTTTTGCACGAAAATCAAAGGAGTTTATTTACAGCGTAGAAGTAATATCAAACGGAGGTGTTATTTATGAAAAAGACCGTTGCCATTGTTTTTGTTCTTTTCGTCTTGGGCATATTGGCAATGTTTATGGGCATGTCGCAGTATTACTATGAATATAGCTTGTCGATATCGGAAGATAAACTTTGGAAAGAAATCCTCTCACTTGTTTTTACTCTTCTCTTTATTGCATACCTGGTATACAGCCTGGCAAAAAAGGATAAAGATGCGATAAGAGGTTTTTGGCTGTACTTTTTAATTTGTTTAATCAGCAATATACCTATTAACCCTTGGGACATAATAACCGACCTCGGCCTTTTTCAGCCGGCATTTTGTTTGTTGCTCAGATTATCGGAAAATCCCGTAATTGATACCATTATAGAGTTCGGGCCTTTAATGGTTGCGGTTTTTGGCTTTCTTTCAACATCCCACAGATTGTTAATGATGTCCGTGAAAAAAGCCGGCAATGCGGAAGAATACACGGAAAACAATGCCTGTAAAAGGGAGAGAATGACGAAAAAGACCGTTGCCATAGTTTTTGTTTTTATATTCCTGGGTATGTTGGCGATGAGTTTGGGCATGTCGTACCATTACATTGATTCAATAGGGGACGAGGCTCTATGGAAAGACANNTTGCATACCTGGTATACAGCCTGGTAAAGAAAGATAAAGATGCAATAAAAGCGTTCTGGATATACTGTTTAATCTGCGTTTTAGGGTCTATACCTTTTTTACCGTTGTTTATATTTATTGGCCTCGGTCTTTTTCGGCCGGCGTTCTCCCTGTTAGTTGAGTTATTCAACAGGGTGCCTACAAATCCTGAAAACGATGCTTTTTCATTTATTTTTGAATTTGGACCTTATATAATCATATTTTTAGGTTTGATTTCAACATCCGTCAGTTTAGCTGTGATGTCGGTTAGAAAAAAGGCAATCAAAGCAAAAGTTGAGATTGTGGAAAATCACACGGAAAACAGTACTGAACAGGGGAGTGAGTTATGAAAAAATTAGTAATTTCAATAGCTTCTTTGTTGTTAACTTTATCCCTGCTTGCATCCTGTAACGGCAATACCGATATTGCAACGGAGCCTCCCTGTACAAGCACAACGGGTACAACGAGCCGCAGTCTTCAATATTTCCGTTCAATTGCCGATGACTTTTTAACCTCCCTTAAAAACGGTGAAACTGAAAAAATAATTAAGTTTTTAAATATTAACGCCGTCGGAGCCTATGATTTTTTAAAGAATGTTCAGATTGAAAGCTATAACATAACCGGAGAAAATGAAATAGCCGACAGCGCTGTGAGGTATAAAGTTGAGTTGAGCGTGGCAAAAAGCGGCACTCTTCTGTTTTCAACCGGCAAAAGTTTGTGGGACCTTGAAGTCCGCGGCCATGATATTGCATTGTTCCAACCGTCCGACGGAATAAACGGTAGGGATTTTCCCATTTGCCCCGATGAAAAGGAAGCCCTTTTTTGCGAAAGATTTTCAACTATCCTTAATTACTTTGATACGGCAAATGATTTTAATACAATTGTTCCCGACCCCGCTGACCGTACTCTTTACAACAGTTTTTGCCATAACTTAACAGCTTTTCTGCTCGATGACTTGCCTTCTGAAAGTGAGGGGGGTAAAATATTGGCGAAAGATGTGCAAAAGACGGCGAAAAAGATTTTGGGCATTACATCGCTCGACCTTACCAAGTTTGACGCTTACAAGGCGGAAGATAATACAATTACACTCAATGACAGGGGCTTCCCCGGTTATGTCGGCGCTTTATCGTTCAAAGCGAAGGGAAAACAGGAAAAAGAATGGATTGTTATAATCGACTATTACACCGACAGTGCACAGCTTTTAAAAGGCAGAACGGTTGAATACACCGTCAGAGAAAATGACGATGGGAGTTTTACCTTGCTTTCGACCCGAAAAACTTATGATTCCGGTTACGCGCTTGCGACCTTGAACCGATAAACGAGAATAAAAAAATCAGGCCGCTTTCACAAGCAGTGAAAGCGGCCTGAAATACATACAGCCATTTACTTTATGTTTACTGAACAAAGCAAAAAG
>DCTF01000151.1 GCA_002329225.1 Ruminococcaceae bacterium UBA1447 | reverse complement strand
CGCTTTCTGCTCAATCTTTTCCCCCAATGCAAAAAGCAAATGCCGTTCCGTTACGGTTCCGCCGACCGAGTACTGAGAAAGCGGCAAAACTTCTTTTTCAAAATCCAACTCTATTCCAAAAGGCAACATAAGAGAATTAAGGTTCTCTACCATTTTTACATTGCGCAAATTTCTTTCTTCACGCAGGGGCTTAAATACATTCTGCAAATATTCCACTTGAGTATGGGGAACTCCGTGCAACGCCATATAAATGTTGCCTGTCTGGTCGGGATTGTTTACACGAAGATTTTCCAACGGGGTTCCGGCAAGGCTTACCCTGCATTCCAGTCCGATTGTTGTGGCAATACCCGCTATCTTGCCTGCCTCAATAAACTCCGAGGCGCCCGCTATGGTATCGTGGTCCATCAATCCCGCCGTCTGTAAACCCGCTGCCCGGGCATAGTATATAGCCGCTGTGGGAGAATAGGGAGAAAAGGAGTAGGTGGTATGAATATGATTATTTGCATACATCGGTAAAACCGCAGGCCGTTCTTTTTCTTCCCCGATAATTCTCCTAAGTGCTTCCAAACGGCAAGCGGGATTCGGATTATTCAATTGATTGAGATTCAGCACAAATATTACCGCCTTAAGCAATGAGTTGTTTTTTGAGCCGCAACTATTAACCCTTATGAGAGCATAACCTGTCCACCCGTTACGGGTATGGCCTGCCCTGTTTCAAAGCACTGTTCCACACAATAGAAAACCGCTTTTGCCACATCCTCCGGCATACAGCCCCTGTTAATAGGGGTAAGGGAAAGATAATGCTTTTTAACATCTTCTATCGTTTTTGCTCCGGATACTTTACCGGCTTTTAGGTATTGAACAAACAAGCCCTTTTCGGGGTCAGACCAAAGGGGGCCGTCATAATAATTGCCGGGGCAAACCGCATTTACTTTTATTTGAAAAGGTGCAAGTTCCAAGGCAAAACTCTGTGTAAGTCCTATTCCGCCGAACTTCCCTCCGGCATAGGCAAAATTATTTTTAGAACCCGTTAATCCGGACTTTGAGTTAATCTGAATAATATCGCTCCACATTTTATTGTTCGCCTCATACTGGGCTTTCATAATCTCCGAGGCGTATTTGGCACAATAAAAATAACCGGTATAGTTTACCTTGTTGACTCTTTCAAAAGTAGCCGAGTCCATTTCCGAAAGGGAGCCGGCTTTAAGAATACCTGCATTTGACACCATAATATCAAGCCCGCCGAAAACTTCCACCGCATCACAAACCATGGATTTAACCGATTCTTCATCACTTACATCCACGGAAACAAAAGCCGCTCTGCCACCTAATTCGGCAATAGCCGTTTCCGCCGCTTCCTTTTGCATGGGCAGGTCTGCCAAAATCACTGCCGCTCCCTGCATGTGCATTTGTTTTGCAAGACCTAAGCCCANNACAAACGGCCGGCTGATTCAGGGCGGCTGTTCACATTTTCTTTGGCTGTTTGCTTTGCTTTTTCAAGTGTCATTTCTCTCTCCTCTTTCAGAAATAGCGTTTTGCTTTTACAAAATACTTATCAGGCCTGTTTTTGACGGTATGATTCCACTTCCCAATTGACAATAAAGTCGATTAAATCATCTTCCATATGCAACGGGCCGCCAAAACTTTCGGAATAAACCGCAATTTTTATAGCGTCGTTAAACAGTTTTTTTGCAAGCACCGCTTCCTTTTCGGTTGAAGCAAAGGAAAAAAATCCCATACCCTTCAAAAGGATGATTTTAGGCGGATAACCGTTTTTTTCCGAATACAGGTTGTATTGCTTCTCAAAGTCATTAACACTTTCCAAATAGAGAGGATAAGCCTTGCAATATACAATGTGATCGGGAGTAAAAGGCTTCAACAACGGTTGAGCCTCTGAAAGATTTGCACTGAGTCTCAGGGCCTCCGCACCGGAATCGCAGCAAATGTAAACGCTTTTTCCCAATACATTTCGTATAGCCGTTTTCATCTGTTCAGGTCCGTCATTTGGAAGTTTCGTTTGAGACATGTCAGGCAACCTCTTTATCCGAGTTGAGATCTTGTTCAATATATCCTTAAGGCGGTTTTCAAGCTCCTCCGGGCTGTTAGCCGCTATAAATATACCGTGATTTTGCATTATTAAAACATTGGCCGTCTTACCGTTTTTAATGCTGTAATCTTCCATGGCGGAAAAGCAGGCCTTTGCCAACAAATATCCGGGCTTAGTGGAACCAATCCAGATAAAGTCATTGCCGAACAATTCCTCTGCCGACTCTTTTCCCCGTTTTGCGCAGGTAAGGGCATTAACAAGGGCAGGATGCAGATGAAGAACAAAGGTTTGAGGAAAAATGCCGTGCAGGGAAGTTTCCACGCTCGGGCGTTTCCGCTCTTCCCCGGGGAGCCTGGCCGCCATCAAATCTTTCAAAACAAGGGCTTCTCTGACAGCGTCATCGTCAGGATAATCTTTTGTAAACATCTCGTCCAGCTTACGCCTGTCCAGCTTTACAAAGCCTTCTTCATTAATGCCGGCAAGGGGAAAACCGGAAGCCTTTACATAGAGTATATTCCCCTCTTTTGCCGAAGTATTCCCGCCTCCTGCGAGCACCAATTCCTCATCGGCGCCGTATTTGTTTGAAAACTTTATCAACTCTTTAAGAACCATATTTCGCCCCTTTGCTTTGCGGTTGCAAAGATATAATCACAGGTCATACTTTACCACAAAAGGACATAAAAATAAACCCCGGCAACCGCTTATACCCGGCAAGCGGTTATGTTTCGGATTGAAAAAGATGATTGAAATTAGCCTTGATTGTAGCAAAAATTGCTTAAAGATGATAGAATAAGTGAAACTTTTTAATCTAGTACAAAGATTTAACTCGACAACACCTTTTATACTAATATCCAATAAATAAGTTGACA
>DCTF01000025.1:3367-4432 GCA_002329225.1 Ruminococcaceae bacterium UBA1447 | reverse complement strand
AATAGTATTTTTAACCGCGGTCTGTGCCGTTCTCAGTGCAGTTACCGTTGTGTTTTTCTCTTTCAGAGCGGAAACAGGGTATGCTCTGAGCGCAACAATAGTTATTATTCTCAGCCTTCTGCCCTTTGTTGCCGGCTTTGAGGCGGGTAAACAAAAGGCAAGAGACATAGTACCGATTGCGGTTATGGCGGCTCTTGCCGTAGTAGGGCGTTTAGCCTTTGCAGCGATACCTTCCTTTAAACCGATGACCGCCATAGTTATCATAGCCGGCGTTGTTTTCGGGCCGCAGGCGGGGTTTTTAACCGGGGCAGTCAGCGCATTGGTTTCAAACTTCTTTTTTGGTCAGGGGCTTTGGACGCCGTGGCAGATGTTTGCCTGGGGCTTATGCGGCTTGGCGGCAGGTTTAATCGGCAAAACCCGATTGGGAAAGAACAGAATATTCCTCTCTTTTTTCGGCTTTGTTTCAGGCTACCTTTTCGGAATAATAATGAATATCTGGCATATAATCGGCTTTGTACGTCCCGTTACCCGGGCTTCCGTTATAGCGGTAATGGTTGCGAGTTTTTCTTTTGATATTACCCATGCCGTTTCAACCACCATTTTTCTTTTATTGTTAGGTAAAGTTTGGATAGTTAAACTCGAAAGAATAAAGGTGAAGTTCGGCATTTTACAACAATACGGCAACAGCACACTTGCGGAGGATGCAAATTGAGTAATAAGGCGGATACGGTTTTTAAAGATAACTATTCAGAAGGCGGCTGTGCGGCAGATTGTCTGCAGGCGATTCCGGAACTGCTTACTTCCCGCTTTAATACGGAAAGTCCCAGGGCTTANNTCGGCTGCCAGAGCAATGTCGCCGACAGTGAGATAATTCAAGGTCTGTTGGAACTGTCCGGCTTTACCCTTACGCCGTCCCTCGAGGACGCTCACCTGATAATTTTCAACACCTGCGCTATTCGTGAACACGCTCAGGACAGAGTTTTCGGCAACGTTGGGGCGGTAAAAAAATATAAAACAAAACAACCCTCTCCCTTTATAGCCCTTTGCGGCTGCATGATGCAGCAG
>DCTF01000025.1:2613-3238 GCA_002329225.1 Ruminococcaceae bacterium UBA1447 | reverse complement strand
GTACGGTTGCGACAACTTTTGCAGTTACTGCGTGGTTCCTTTGGTGCGGGGGCGCGAACGGAGCCGTGAACCGCAGGCCGTAATAAAAGAAGCGGAAGCACTTGTAAAAGCCGGTTATAAGGATATTACCCTTATCGGTCAAAATGTAAACTCTTACGGAAAGAATATGCATTTTGATTACACTTTTGCTAAACTGTTGGAAAGCATTAATGCTGTCCCCGGGGATTTTTTAATTCGCTTTATGACTTCCCACCCGAAAGATTGCGGCAAAGATTTACTTGACACTATGGCGCGCTGTGAAAAGGCGGCAAAGCATCTGCATCTGCCCTTTCAAAGCGGGAGTGACAGTGTTCTCAAAGCCATGAATCGAGGCTACACCAGGCAAAACTATTTGAGTTTGATAGAATATNNCTTCCCCGGCGAAACCGAAGACGATTTTGAAGAGACTCTCGACCTTATAGAACAAGTCAGGTTCACCTCTTTATATACCTTCATTTTCTCCCCCCGCAAAGGTACGGCGGCTTACCGTCTTGAGGATAATACGCCGAGGGAGGATAAGGTAAAGCGCTTTCAAAGGCTTATCAATCTGCAAGAGGGGATAGCGGCGGAAAGAGCGCAGACAATG
>DCTF01000025.1:0-2596 GCA_002329225.1 Ruminococcaceae bacterium UBA1447 | reverse complement strand
AAGGCTTGAAGATAGAAGGCAGAACACAGGGAAATGTTATAATAGAGTTTGAAGCGGAGCCTTCAGTCATAGGCACTTTTCAAAATGTGCGGGTAACCGAGGCGAAGAATTGGTTATTAAAAGGCGAAATGCTTAAAGATAAGTAAACAGACTATATTAAAAGGCAGGGTAAAAATGGACTTGATAAGAATGACAAGGGAACTGGGGGCGGCGCTCCAGCAGGATAGACGCTTTGTGGCATTTTTTGCGGCGACTGAAGCCAAAAATGCCGATGCGGAATTGACCGCTATGCTTGAAGCTTTTCAAACGGCGCAGACAGTCTACAGGCGTGAGGCTGAAAATCCCGATATAAGCCGTGAAAAGCTGGACGAACTTGCGCAGGAACAGCATATATTCGAGCTGTATGAAAAGATTTTCGATAATGAGCATATGCAGAACTTTCAGCGGGCGCGCAAGGAATTGGACGACCTGATGAAGCATATCACAGGGATTTTAACTTTGTGTGCATTGGGGGACGACCCCGAAAGTTGTGAACCGCAACGGGAAAGCGGCTGTTCCGGCAGTTGTTCTTCCTGTGAGGGCTGCGACTGATTTTTACTTGGTGTTGTGAGTGCTATATTCAAATTTTAATGTTGGCGGGATGGAGGAAAAATGGCGAAGTTACCCCCGAATGCTACTCCTATGATGAAGCAATATTTTGAGATTAAAAAGCAGCACGAGGATGCCGTGCTGATGTTTCGTCTCGGTGATTTTTATGAGATGTTTTTTNNGGGCGCCCATGTGCGGCGTACCCTTCCACAGCGCTGACTCCTATATTGCCAGACTTGTGGCTAACGGGCATAAGGTAGCCATCTGTGAGCAAACCGAAGACCCTGCCACGGCAAAGGGTTTGGTATCCAGGGATGTTATAAGAATAATCACCCCCGGAACCGTTATAGAAAACAGTATGCTCGATGAGGGTAAAAATAACTATCTGGCCTGCGTCTGTTATTCGCAGCGGGGGGCAGGGGTTTGCTTTTCAGACATTTCAACGGGCTCCCTGCTGCTTACACAGCTCAGCGCTCCCGACTTGGCGGAAAAGATTATAAACGAGATGGGCCATTATTCCCCCTCCGAGGTAATCTGCAACAGCTCTTTCGGGAATATTAAAAAAATTAACGACTATATATCGGACAGATATTCCATTAACCCCGAAGTCCTGGCGGATGAATACTTTTCTCCGGCAAACTATATGGAGCTTTTGCAGAATATGTTCCCCGACCAAAAGGANNTCGGTTCGGGCCCTTGGCGGTTTGCTGATTTATCTCAGAGAAGTTCAAAAAAACAATATAGAAAATCTGCGCCAAGTGGAGTTTTATACCGAAAAGCAGTATATGTCCCTCGATGTCAACACAAGGCGAAACCTTGAACTGACCGAGACCATCCGCAACAGGGATAANNAGTCTGCTTTGGGTATTGGATAAAACCAAGACCCCTATGGGCAAAAGGCTTATGAGGGCCTGGCTTGACCAGCCGCTGATGAATATAGCAAGAATTACAAAAAGGCAAAATTCCGTGGCGGAACTTTTTGAAGATGCGGCAAAGAGGCAGGAAATTGCCGGTCTGCTTTCAAATATTCACGATATGGAAAGGCTCATGACAAGGATTATCTATGCCACCGCAAACGCCAAAGAGCTCAGAGCCTTGAGAACGGCAATAAGTTTTCTTCCCCAAATTAAAGAATACCTTAAATCGTCAAAATCCCTTTATCTTAAAGAGATTTATGAAAACATCGATTTGCTAAAAGATGTGGAGTCTTTAATTGACAGCGCAATAGTCGAAGACCCGCCTTTCACCGTGCGTGAGGGCGGAATGATAAAGGACGGATACAACGGCGAATTGGACGAACTGCGTGCAATTTCAAACGACAGCAAGGCCTTTATTACATCCATACAGGTCAGAGAAATCGAAAGAACGGGCATTAAAAAACTTAAAGTGGGCTACAACCGTGTTTTCGGCTACTATCTTGAAATTCCCAACTCTTTTAAAGATGAGGTGCCCGGGGATTTTATCCGCAAACAAACTTTGACAAATTGTGAGCGCTACATAACTCAGGAGTTAAAAGAGCTTGAAGCAAAGGTGCTTGCCGCTCAGGAACGCATTGTCCGCATTGAATATGAACTGTTTGAGCAGGTGCGCACAAAAACCGCCGAACAGTATGAAAGAATACAAAGAACCTCCGTTGCAATAGCTGAGCTGGATGTTTTTTGTTCCCTTGCCCATGTGGCGGTCTCAAACAACTACACTTGCCCGGAGATAAGCGCCGCAAGCGAAGTAAGTATAAAAGACGGCAGACACCCCGTTGTTGAGCAGATGCTTGAAGACANNGGAACGACGCCCTGATGGATTGTAACGATAACCGCTGTGTAATAATCACAGGACCCAATATGGCGGGCAAGTCAACGTTTATGCGGCAGGTTGCCTTAATTGTTCTTATGGCGCAAATCGGCAGTTTTGTGCCAGCTTCTTTTGCACGAATCGGTATTGTGGATGCGATTTTTACAAGAATCGGCGCTTCAGATGACCTGGCGGGCGGGCAATCCACCTTTATGGTGGA
>DCTF01000029.1 GCA_002329225.1 Ruminococcaceae bacterium UBA1447 | reverse complement strand
GTCCATACGGATGTCCTCAATCAGCGGGAACTTAACCTCGACATTTTTCATGCCGTTCCACTCAAGCTCCTGGATCTTGCGCAACCAGGCAATGTGTGCATACAGGGAGTCAACCGAAAGGCCTATAAGTTCGGTATTGAGGGCCTTAAACTCATCCGCCATACTGGCAAAAGTCATAAACTCGGTTGTGCACACCGGGGTAAAATCCGCCGGGTGAGAGAAAAGGATGACCCATTTGCCTGCGTAGTCTTCAGGGAAGTTGATGGTCCCCTGGGTGGTTACAGCGGTAAAAGCCGGTGCCGCCTCACCGATTAACGGCATTCTTACATTATCTTCCATCTTCTTTTCCTCCTTTAATTTTTAAAAGCTCTTACTCTCCGTACAAGCAACTAAAGTATAGCAAAAAGTCGATGGCTCTTCCGTGACAATATCACACAGAAGAATTTTAACCGTGGCAGGAATCTTTGTGCATATGTTCATGGCAGATAGAGCCGCCCGGTTGGAGTTTGCCCTGAAGATAGTCGTTGGCCGCCTGTTCCGCAGTCCCCGTTACGCCCAGAACTACTTCAATGCCTTTTTCGTTAAACAATTCTACAGCGCGCCCGCCCATTCCGCCGGCGATAATCACATTAACTCCCAATTCGTTTAGAAAGCTGGGCAAAAAGCCGGGCTTATGCCCCGGGTTTGCTATGTTTGTTGATGAAACAACTTTTCCGTCTTCCGCTTCAAAAATATTAAAGCTTTCACAATGACCGAAATGACCTGTTACCGTTTTACCTTCGCTTGCAATCGCAATCTTCATTTTTAAATACTCCTCTATAACAAATTTTCCAAAGTCTTACCTAAAGGCTCAAGCCAAGCCCCTTCAAACAGCTCTATCAAGCCTTTGTCGCAGGCGGCGGAAAGTTTGGGCTCAACGGGTATTTTAGCCAAAATCTCCAATCCGTGCTTTTCCGCAGTTTCTTCCAAATGGCTGTCGCCGAAAATCTTATACTCCGTACCGGTATCCGGCGCCTTGAAGTAGGACATGTTTTCCACAATGCCCAGCACCGGAATATTCATCATTTCGGCCATTTTTACCGCCTTTGAAACAATCATGGACACCAACTCCTGCGGGGAGGTTACGATTATTATCCCGTCCACGGGAACGCTCTGAAACACCGTTAAAGCCACGTCGCCGGTTCCGGGGGGCATATCGATGAACATAAAGTCCACATCGCCCCAAACAACCTCGGTCCAAAACTGTTTTACGGTGTTGGCTATAATCGGACCCCGCCAAACCACCGGGTCGGTTTCGTTTTTCAAAAGCAGGTTTACCGACATTATCTCCACCCCGGTTTTGCTCCTGACGGGGAACAGCCCCAATTCATTACCTTGGGCCTTTTCTTTAAGGCCGAAGGCCTTGGGGATAGACGGACCGGTTACATCGGCGTCCAAAACGGCGGTTTTATAAGCCAGCCTGTTCATAGTAACGGCAAGCAGGGAGGTTATCATGGATTTACCCACACCGCCCTTGCCGCTTACAACCCCGATGACCTTTTTAATATTGCTCATCTCGTGAGCCGGGGCAGTAAAATCATTTTGTGCCTTTTGTCTGTCTGCGCAGTCCGAACCGCAGCTTTCGCAATTGTTGTTGCAAGATTGAGTCATGTGCCGGTTTCCTCTTTTCCGTAAATAATTGAACTTTGTTCCGACAGATAGCTTACACCTATATCGGACTTATGTCAATTAACATCCGGGTATATTGTTCTTTTGTAACAAATAATCAAACTCTCTAAAATGATACATTGTTTTATTGAAAAAACATCCGTTTTTTGGTACTCTATTGAACGAATGAATATTCTAAGTAGGGGGCGGGTTTATGAAAAAAACACTGATTATTATCGCAGTCTGCGTGGTATTGGCCCTCGGCATACTTTTTGCCGCCGCATCGGTTGTTGTTTATTCCGATGATACCGGGAACCACATTGCCCTTGTGAGCGAGGTTCAGTTGTTTTCCAACAAGGATTTGCGCAAGTTTACCGAAATTGAGCTTAAAACGGACAATCTTGATGTTCAGTTCATCGCCGCCGATGACTACGGTTTGGAGTTTATGGTGAGCAGAGCGGGCAACATAACATTCACAAATGAACAGGGCAAACTTACCGTGACGGAAACTGCCAACCGCCTTTTGTTTTATATCAATGCACCGGGCAAAAACGATTATCTGAAGGTCTATTACCCCAAAGACGCCGGGCCGGAACTTCTTTCCGCCACCGGCGTTTCGGGTGAAATCAGCTTTGAGGGTATAGCGGCTAAGGAGTTTAAAATAAAAACCGACTCGGGCAACATTATTATGAACATACCGGAAGCCGGCGAAAGCTATAACAAAGATATATCCGTTGTTAGCGGCAGTGTTACCATTGACGGAGCCGCCGTTGAAAACAAATATAAATCGGAAGACGAAAAGGCGGAAAACTCCCTTACGGTTAATTCCGAAAGCGGAACCGTAACGATAAACTTTAAAGGGCGGCAATCTGAATAAAAAATAAAAATCGGCAGGCATAAAACTGCCGGATTAATCGGAGGCGGCAATGCATTTTTTAGAGATTATTAAAGCAATTATCCTCGGAATAGTGGAGGGCATAACGGAGTGGCTCCCTATCAGCAGTACGGGCCATATGATTCTTGTTGACGAGTTTTTAAAACTCAAAGTCAGTGAAGAATTTAAAGAGATGTTTTTGGTGGTTATTCAGTTGGGCGCAATTATGGCGGTTGTCCTGCTCTACTTTAACAAACTCAATCCCTTTGCTTTGAAAAAATCGCCGGAAGAAAAGAAAAACACCGTGTCAATCTGGTTAAAGGTATTAATTGGGGTGATCCCGGCCGGCGTATTAGGGGTAGTGTTTGATGATTGGTTAGATGAGAATTTCTACAACTATGTGACGGTTTCAATTATGCTGATAATATATGGAATCCTCTTTATCTGGATAGAAAACAAAAATAAGAATAAGACACCGCTGTTTAATGACTTTTCTGCACTCTCTTACCAAACGGCATTTGGAATTGGGTTGTTTCAAGTGCTGAGTTTAATACCGGGAACCTCCCGTTCGGGGGCAACAATTCTGGGCGCGATATTGCTTGGAACTTCCCGGAGTATTGCGGCGGAATTCTCATTTTTTATGTCTATCCCAATCATGTTCGGCGCCAGCGCC
>DCTF01000019.1 GCA_002329225.1 Ruminococcaceae bacterium UBA1447 | reverse complement strand
TAATTATAGCGGGAGTCGGCGGTCAGGGAACTCTATTTGCCAGCCGGCTGCTTGGAAGAGTTTTAATCGACCTCGGCTTTGACGTAAAAGTATCGGAGGTTCACGGCATGAGCCAACGGGGCGGAGGGGTAGTTACTTTTGTCAAATACGGCGAAAAGGTGGCCTCTCCCGTGGTGGATTTAGGCGAGGCGGATTTGATTTTGGCTTTTGAGCCTTTAGAAGCCGCAAGATGGATTAAACACCTTAACCCCGAAGGGGAGATTGTTGTCAATACAAGGCGTATTTTGCCCATGCCCGTAATCACGGGGGAAACGACCTATCCGGAAGATATTGCCGGTAACATTAAAAAGTCGGGCTTAAAGGTAACCTCTATTGATGCGAGTTCTTTGGCGGAAGATGCCGGTTCATTAAAAACGGTAAATGTAGTTCTTATAGGTGTTATTGCCGCTAAAACCGACTTTCCTGAAGAAGCCTGGATAAATGCCTTAAAGCAAACGGCTCAGCCGAAGTTTTTTGAAATGAATTTAAAGGCCTTTGAGGCGGGATATAACTATATAGAAAAATGAAAAGGAGCAAACCATGGGGGAATATTTTAACAAAGGGATTGAAGCGGCTTCCCGTGATTATCTCAAAGCTCTGCAAAGTGCAAAACTTATTAAAATGGTACAAAGCTGTTACGAGAATGTGCCTTTTTACAAAAGGCTTCTTGATGAAAAGGGTATAGAACCCGGGGATATCCATTCAATTGACGATATAGTAAAACTGCCCTTTACGGTAAAGCAGGATTTGCGCGACAATTACCCTTACGGCCTCTTTGCCGTACCCAAGGAAAAACTTGTGCGCATTCACGCCTCTTCAGGTACTACGGGCAAACAGACTGTTGTGGGCTATACGCAAGCGGATTTGGAGCATTGGTCGGAGGGTTGCGCAAGGGCGTTGACCGCTGCGGGCGCTACCAAGTCGGACTTTGTCCACGTTGCTTACGGGTACGGGCTGTTCACCGGTGGTTTGGGTCTGCACTACGGGGCGGAAAAACTGGGCGCCATTGTTATTCCCGCATCGTCGGGCAACACTGCCCGTCAGGTGCAGATTTTGGAGGATTTCGGTTCCAATATTATTTGCTGCACACCCTCGTATGCTTTGGTTATCGGTGAAAAGCTTAAATCCGCCGGGATAGACCCGGCCGGGCTGCCTCTCCGTGCCGGAATTTTCGGTGCCGAACCCTGGAGCGACAACATGCGCCTTGAAATTGAAAAAACTTTGGCGATTAAGGCTTATGACATATACGGTTTGTCTGAAATTGCCGGCCCCGGCGTGGCCTACGAATGCTCCGAGCAGAACGGACTGCATATTTGTGAAGACCATTATTATCCCGAGATTGTGGATCCGGACACCCTGGAACCCCTGCCTGACGGCACTTTCGGTGAGCTGGTCTTTACCTGTATCGGCAAAGAGGCTCTGCCTTTGATTCGCTACAGAACCCGGGATATTACCGCCATAACCAGAGAAAAATGCGCCTGCGGCAGAACTCTTGTAAGAATGAGCAAACCCAAAGGCCGTTCCGACGATATGCTTATTATCCGCGGGGTCAATGTTTTCCCGTCTCAGGTGGAGCATGTTATACTCTCTTTGGGTATGGAGCCCAATTATCAGATTGTTGTGGACAAAGAAAACAATCTTGATGTTATGACCGTTCGTGTGGAAATGTCCGATGCGGTATTCTCTGATGAAGTTCGGGGTATTGAAGATACTCAGCGCAAATTATGCGCCGCTTTGCAGGAAACTTTGGGACTCTCCGCCAAGGTTCACCTTGTGGAGCCCCGTTCCCTGCCTCGCTTTGAGGGCAAGGCAGTCCGTGTTATTGATAATCGGAACATTTGATGAGACATTTCGGTATAAAAGAGGGAGGTTCAGGATATGCTTATTAAACAGCTTTCTATTTTTGTGGAGAATAAAGCGGGCAGATTGGCGGATATCACGTCCATATTAGCCGGAAAGAACGTGGATATCCGTGCCCTTTCCATTGCCGACACCACCGATTACGGAATTCTTCGCCTCATTGTGAACGAGCCTGAAGAAGCGGCCGTATTAATCCGTGAGGAAGGCCTGACGGTATCCCTGACGGATGTGCTGGGAATATCAATTCCCGACGAACCCGGCGGTTTTTCAAGCGCTTTGCGGGTTCTTGCGGATGCAGGCATCGGGGTGGAATACGCTTACGCTTTTATTACGCCTAAAAAAGGCAAGGCCTTTGTGATAATCAGGGTGGCGGACAATGATGCGGCCGTCAAAGTTCTGACCGATAGCGGAATTCAGCTGCTTGAACAGGAGGACATCTTTTCATACAACGGGAGTTAATAACAACCACGGAGGAAAAAATGTACCGAAACAATTGGGAGTCTTTAAATTCCCGCCCCGTTCCCTCATGGTTTGAAGATGCAAAATTCGGCATTTTCATTCATTGGGGCCTGTACTCCGTCCCCGCATATGCTCCGAAGGGGACATATGCCGAGTGGTACGGCTACCATATGCACAATGAAGAGAGTGACACCCGGCGTTTTCATCTGGCAAACTACGGTGAAAACTTTAAATATTCCGATTTTGTGCAGTTCTTTAAGGCGGAATTATTTGATGCCGAACAATGGGTCAAGTTGTTTGAAAATGCGGGAGCAAAGTATCTGAATATAGTATCAAAACACCATGACGGCTTTTGCATGTATAAAAGTGACTATGCCTGGAATTGGAACAGTGCGGATGTGGGGCCTCATAGGGATTTTTGTGCGGAGCTTAAAGAAGCCTGTGAAAAATCTTCCGTTAAGTTCGGGGCCTATCATTCCGTTTATGAGTGGTTTAACCCCCTCTACCTTAAAAATCCGGAAGAATATGCTCTTAAACATCTTATACCCATGCTCAAGGAGTTTGTGGAAAAATACAGACCCCACACCCTTTTTACCGACGGTGAATGGGAGCATGAAAGTTCCGTGTGGCACAGTACCGACTTTTTAACCTGGCTTTATAACGAGTCGAGCGTAAAAGATTTTATTGTCCCGAACGACCGCTGGGGTAAAGAAACCCGTGGCCGCTTGGGAGGCAACTTTACCAGTGAGTACGGCATGATTGAGGGCGGCAGGAGCATTGAGGAACTTGAGGATAAACGCGTTTTTGAAGAATGCCGGGGTATAGGCGCTTCATTCGGGTTTAACAGGATTGAAGAAGCAGAGGATTATCTGAGTGCAGAAGATTTGATTGAAATGCTGGTGGATTTAGTCAGTGCAGGGGGGAACCTGCTGCTTAATGTAGGCCCTGCTGCTGATGGAACAATCCCGGTAATAATGCAGGAGCGTCTTTTACAAATCGGGGATTGGCTGAAGGTAAACGGTGAAGGAATCTACTCAAGCAGAAAATACAAAAAAAGCACACAACAGGATGTTTGCTACACCAAAAGAGACGGCAATATTTATGCTTTTCTCAAGCGTTTCCCGGAAGGGGAACTGACTTTGAATGACATAGAGTTTACACCCGGGATTAAGGTAAACCTTCTGGGGTCCGATGCAAGCATCAGAACTGCGGATGATGAAGGTAAACTTAAACTTGTTATACCTGCACTCAATCCGCAAAAAATGTTGGCAAAATACATTTACACATTTAAAATTGAAAACGCCTCGGTTTAATTAATAAACACGGGGTATGGAGTTGTTATTATGCATGATGTAATTATTATCGGCAAAGGTCCCGCCGGTATTTCCGCCGCAATTTATGCCGCCCGTGCCGGCATGAAAACGCTTGTAATCGGCAACGGTGTCGGCGCTTTGGAAAAGGCCCACCTGATTGAAAATTATTACGGTCTGGAAAAGCCTTTAAGCGGACCGGAGGTTCAAAAAAGGGGCGAGGAACAGTATAAAAGTCTCGGCGGCGAAATTTTGAACACTGAAGTTACCGGTATAGGCTTCACTGAAGCTTTTGAGGTGGAGACCGCCCTTGGCAATTATCCGTGCCGAGCGGTTGTAATAGCCGTAGGCAAATCCCGTAAAAGATTAAAAATCAAAGGCCTTAACGAGCTGGAAGGCAGGGGAGTCAGTTATTGCGCCGTTTGTGACGGATTTTTCTTCAAAGATAAGATTTTAGGCGTTCTGGGTGACGGCGACTATGCTCTGAACGAGGCAAAGCATCTGTCCGGCTTTGCAAAAGAAGTTACCGTTTTTACTGACGGAAAGCCTTTTTCCGCAACCGGTGAAAACAGCTTTCCCGTAGATGAGCGGGTTGTAGAAGAACTGAAAGGGGAAGCCAAACTTGAAGGAATACTCTTTGCTGACGGCAGTTATGTTGAACTTGACGGTCTTTTCGTTGCGGTGGGGCAGGCTTCCGCTGCCGATTTTGCAATGAAACTCGGCGTTGAGCTTGTTGACGGTAATATCTTCGTTGATGAAAATAATATGACAAATTTACCCGGTATTTTTGCTGCAGGTGACTGTATAGGCGGATTGCTCCAACTTACCACCGCTGTGGGTGAGGGTGCTATCGCCGGACAGAGCGCTGCCGAGTATGTAAAAAAACAATATCCCAAAAATATCTGATCGCTTTTGGGGAACACTTGTTTAATCTTTTTTTCAAGGGAGGTTTACTATGACTTTTACCGTAGCCTTGGGCATTATTACATTTGCTTCCCTTGCCGGTTCGTTCGGCTGGGCCATGAGGGGAACAAAAATCGGCGGGGAAAAAGGAGCAATGCTGCCCGGCGCTCTGCTTGGTATGATTTTTGCCCGGTTTTCAGGTTCAGAGATTATTCGTGAGAATTTTTGGGTATTTTCCGCTGTGGGAGCTTTGGCAATGTTCTACGGCGGTACGGAAACTTACGGAGAAACTTTGGGCTTTATANNTCAAAGGCTTACAGGGTGTTTTGCTTAAGGGTGCACTTTGGTTCGGTATTTTTGCTTCCTTTATCGGTATAGCATTTAATGCAATGGCGGGAAATATTTATAAAGCAAGCGATTTTATTATATTCTTTTCCGTTCTGGTGCCTTTCAGGTTCTTGGGGATACTTATATTTAATCACCCTCTGAAGCCCGATGAAAAAAAGTTTCCTCGCTTTTACTTTTCAAAAACCAGACAAGAGGAATGGGGCGGCCTGTTGTTTATCCTGATTGCCCTTATTGTACTGATGGCTTGGCGCAGGGATATGTATTCACTAATGTTTGCCGCCGCCGGAGCCGTGAGCGGCTCATTGGGTTGGGCTTTGGGTATCAACCTTTTTTATCTGGCAAACTTTCCTCTTAAAAGCGGGCGCTATTTTTACGGACCTTTACAGAAAAAGGGCTATATAGGAGGATGGAAGATTATGGAGTTCACCTTGGGCGCCGTGGGCGGCCTGGGAACGGCTCTGTATTTTTGCCTTAGTTACGGAAAACTGCAAGACATAACCGCCGTTATTGAAAAAAACGGCAGCCTATGGAATCCCTATGCCGACCCGCAGGGGATAGCCATGTGGGTATCCCTTGTATTAATCTTAATTACATCACTCCAGTATCCGTTCCAAAACGCTTACAATCCCGGTGTAAAAGCCGGCAGTAAAACCGATTACATCGGCAAAGTTTTTGAACGCTTGGAACAGCCCTTCTTTTCCTATATACCGCTGATGTTTATTCTTATGGGCAGCGTCAGAACTGCACAGTTAATATCTTTCTTTGTTATGTTTTTTGTTATTGTTCAAAAAGATTTTTTCGAACGTTTTATAAAGCACCCCGGCCGCTGGTTCTGGTTTATCGTGTTGGTGGGAGGGGGCTCCGCCGTATTGGCGGGGGAGCTTTTGTTGCCCAACAGCTACAGCGCTTGGCAAACTTGGCTGATGTACCTTGTGGCCTATGAGTTTTTTGAGCTTTGCTGGATAGGACACGAAAACAGGCGGCGCGCGAAGGAGGATAAAGAAGCGAAAATATCTTTTTTCGGCCGTTGGCGCAGAATGGGGGAACCCCTTGTCCACATATATTTTGCTGTACTNNGTTAATAATCGGTTTCTTTGTGTTTAGATGAGTCTGTTTAGAATTATTAACTTTACTTTAATACGCTACTCTGATAAAATAGACTCAAGTTCTTGAAAGGTGGAGTAAATTTGAACGAAAAATTAAAAACAAAAAATACAGAACTTCTTTTTAATGCAATTTTGAGCTTGGAAAGTATTGAGGAATGCTATGCGTTTTTTGAGGATTTGTGCACGGTCAAAGAGATTAAAGCAATTTCTCAACGCATTGCGGTAGCCCGAATGCTCCGTGAAAAAATTATATTTACCGAAATTACCGAGTTGACGGGGGCAAGTTCCGCCACAATAAGCCGGGTCAACCGTGCGCTGACAAACGGCTGCGACGGCTATGAACTTGTATTAAGCCGTATGGAAGCAAAAAAAGATGAGTGAATACGGTGTTTTTGCCAAATACTATGACCGTCTTACTGAAAATGTTGCCTATGAGGAGCGGGCGGAATATTTTCGCCGGCTTCTTTCTTCTTTCGGGGTAAACGGCGGGGTATTGCTTGACCTTGCCTGCGGGACAGGCCGGCTTTTGGCATTGATGGAAGGCTTCGGCTTTGATGTAATAGGCGTTGACTCAAGTGCGGAAATGCTTTGTGTTGCTCAAAACAACCTTTTGACGGCTAAAACCCGGNNAGCGGCCTCTCCTGCTCTGTCAAAAAATGCAGGAACTTGATTTGTATGATACCGTAGATGCAGTTGTTTGTTCCTTGGACAGCATTAACCACCTTGTTGCTCCGAGGGATGTTATAAAAACATTCGAGCGTGTGGCGCTTTTCCTCAACCACGGCGGTATATTTATTTTTGATGTAAATACGCTCCATAAACACAAAAATATTCTTGCGGATAACTGTTTTGTATATGATCTGGAGGACTTGTTTTGTGTATGGCAGAACAGTCTGGATGAAAAGACGGATACAGTTAATATTACTCTGGATTTTTTTGAAAAAGAGGGCAGGCTTTACAACCGCAGTACTCAGACAATTAATGAACGGGCTTATTCTTTTGAAGATTTGACCCTTTGGGTTGAGCAGTCAGGCTTAACGCTTTTGGAAATTTATGATGAATTAAAGTTCACACCCCCGGGGCAGGATTGCCAACGGGCGGTGTTTGTTGTTCGAAAAGATTAGATTATTGGTGAATTTGCCGGATATTTTTCATTAGACGGTTCTTTGAAAAATTATTGCAAAATATTGTGGTAGGAGGAATTACATGGATACAGGTTCCTTTACTTTTTCGCAGCGTTTGCAGGCACATGCGGACAAATGCCTTAACAATGCGACTATTTGTGAGTTGTGGTGCGGTTTTTGCGCTCATGCCGGAACTTTGGTGTTGGAAGACGGACAGCCAAACACCTTTTTAACGGAGGGAATGGAGCCGCCGACAGTCCCCGACGGATCGGAATTTGCCATCCGTGTTACAGAATGGGGCATCGCAGTATCCGGCAAAGATTATCCCGGACTCGCCAGAGGGTTGATGGTACTGATGATGCACATTGAAGCGGTAAATTTGGAAGAGGGAAAAGAACAATTCCGTATTGCTCCTTTGTATTTAGAAAGCGGTTACACCGTAGAAAAACGCATGATTCACTTCTGTGTATTCCCGGAAACCTCGGGTGTATTTCTAAAGAAGTTGATTCGATTGGCAGGTGCGATGCAATATACTC
>DCTF01000030.1 GCA_002329225.1 Ruminococcaceae bacterium UBA1447 | reverse complement strand
AATTTCATACTTTCTTTGCGGAAGCTCTGAAACCCTATTCGTTTTAATTTTTCATTATTTCTTTACAAAATCTTATTGTTTATTGAACATTTGAATGTGATAATAGATTCACAATTATTGAATGAATTATATCATATCTTTGCACTGATTTGCGCGGATAAAGCATATTATAGTCATCAGCTCGACAGAGAAAACATCATTTTTTGTCATACTAAAGCCGGAAATTCAAAAAGATGGGCTGAACTTCCGTAAAGCTCATCCGCTTTACAGAGCAAAATTGAGATTATGTTTGATGTGCGCCGTTCTTCACCGTCTAAACCCTTCCGTTTCTGTTGAAAGTGTGCCCTCTTATATGGTATAATTTTGGCAGCGTTATGGAAACGGTAAAAAGCATGTTTTGCCGCAACCAATTATGCGGAAAGAGGTAAAAAATTGCCTAAGGATCCTGTTCCGTCTTATCTGTTCCATCAGGGGAATAACTTTAAAGCCTACGAATACCTGGGTTCGCACCCGACGGGTGAAAACTCCGCCGTATTTCGGGTCTGGGCACCCGAGGCAAAAAGCGTCAGCGTTGTGGGCAGCTTTAACAATTGGGAAGATAATGCAAATCCCCTCAAGAGGAAGACCGAAAACGGCATTTGGGAAGGAACAGTCGAAGGTGTAAAAACCTTCGACTCTTACAAATACAGAATTACCACCGCCAAGGGTAAAAAACTTTATAAGAGCGACCCCTTTGCCATGCATGCCGAAACGGCGCCGGGCACGGCTTCAAAATTTTATAATCCCGACGGGTTTGAATGGACGGACAGCGAATGGATGAAACACCGTGCCCAAACAAGCCCTTACGATATTCCGATTAATATTTATGAGGTGCATGCCGGCTCCTGGCGCCAGTATGAAGACGGCAACCATCTGTCTTACAGGGCTCTTGCGGAACAGTTGGTGCCTTATGTGGCGGAAATGGGCTACACTCATATTGAGCTTATGCCGCTGAACGAGCACCCCTTTGACGGCTCCTGGGGCTATCAGCCTACGGGG
Source organism: Ruminococcaceae bacterium UBA1447 (assembly GCA_002329225.1). Lineage (GTDB taxonomy): Bacteria > Bacillota > Clostridia > Oscillospirales > Acutalibacteraceae > UBA1447. The sequence continues at coordinate 4,094 of DCTF01000030.1, read as the reverse complement.
TATTTTGCCCCCACTTCCCGCTACGGCGAGCCTAAGGACTTTATGTATTTTGTGGATGTATGCCACAATAACGGTATCGGGGTAATACTCGACTGGGTTCCCGCACACTTTGTTAAAGATGAGCACGGGCTTGCACTGTTTGACGGCAGCCCCTGTTATGAATATGCCGATGTTATGAAGGGCGAACATCTTCAATGGGGCACAAAAGTTTTTGACTACGGCCGCAACGAGGTGCAGAGTTTTCTTGTTTCCTCAGCCTTTTGCTGGCTTGACCTTTACCACATAGACGGCCTCAGGGTAGACGCCGTGGCTTCCATGCTTTACCTGGATTACGGCAGGAAGGCAGGCGAATGGAGACCCAACAGTTCCGGCGGGAGAGAGCATTTGGAAGCCGTTGCCTTTTTGCAAAAGCTCAACAAGGCTGTCTTTGAGTTTTTCCCAAACGTGTTGATGATAGCGGAAGAGAGTACCGCCTGGCCCTTGGTTTCAAAGCCTGTGGATATCGGAGGTTTGGGCTTTAACTTTAAGTGGAACATGGGGTGGATGAACGACTGCCTGAAGTATTTTTCTTTAGACGGATTGGCACGCAAACATAATCACAACCTGCTTACCTTCTCCCTCATGTACGCTTTTTCGGAAAACTTTGTGCTGCCCATTTCTCATGACGAGGTGGTACACGGCAAGTGCTCACTGATAAACAAAATGCCCGGCACTTATGAAGAAAAATTTGCCGGTGTCCGCGCCTTTTTGGGCTACATGATGGCTCACCCGGGTAAAAAGCTTCTATTCATGGGGCAGGAGTTCGGCCAGTTCATAGAATGGGACTATAAAAAAGAGCTGGACTGGCTGCTTTTAGGTTACGAAACACACAGGCAACTTAAGGATTACACCGCCGCCCTCAACCGTTTTTATTCGGACACTCCCGCATTCTGGGAAATTGATTACAGCTGGGACGGATTTAATTGGGTTTGCGGCGATGATAAGGACAACTCCGTTTTAGCTTTTATCCGCAGGGATAAACAGGGTGAAGAAATAATCGCCGTGTTTAACTTAACACCTGTAAAGCGGGAAGGCTACAGGCTGGGTGTCCCCGCACCCGGGAGTTACCGTACAATATTCAACTCTGACGAAGCCCGTTTTGGCGGAGAGCAAACAGAAAAGGTTAAAAGCGCCAGAGCCAAAGCTGTTCCAATGCACGGGTTTGAATACAGCATTGAGTTGACCTTACCCGCCATGGCCGCCCAGTACATTAAAAAATCCGTACGGCCGAAAGCGGAGCAAAAGAAGAAAAAATAATACACCAAAAAATATAGAGAGAGGAAAACCGCCATGTACAAGAAAAATGAATGTGTCGCCATGCTCCTTGCCGGAGGACAGGGCAGCCGCTTAGGGGTGCTAACCAAAAATATTGCAAAGCCCGCAGTCCCCTACGGCGGCAAGTACCGTATTATCGACTTCCCCCTTTCCAACTGCGTAAACTCCGGTATAACCACTGTCGGAGTACTCACCCAATACCAGCCCCTGGAACTCAACGACTACATCGGCAACGGTCAACCCTGGGATTTGGACAGGGTAAACGGAGGAGTTCATATTCTTTCCCCTTATCAGCAAATTAAGGGCACCGCCTGGTATAAGGGTACCGCAAACGCCATTTATCAGAACATGGCCTTTATTGAGAGGTATGACCCGGAGTATGTAATGGTTCTGTCAGGCGACCATATCTACAAAATGGATTATGCGAAAATGCTGGCCTATCACAAGGAAAAGAACGCGGACTGCACAATTGCGATGCTGGAGGTTCCCTGGGAAGAAGCCTCAAGGTTCGGATTGATGATTGTCAATGATGACGGTTCAATTGCCGAGTTTGAGGAAAAACCGAAGAATCCCCGCAGCAACAAGGCTTCTATGGGAGTATACACCTTTACCTGGTCCAAACTGAAAGCCTACCTGACAGCGGACGAGGCCGACGAATCTTCCAGCAACGACTTCGGTAAAAATGTTATCCCCGCCATGCATGAAGCGGGCGAAAGAATGTTCGCCTATGCCTTTGACGGCTACTGGAAGGATGTGGGANNTTTAAGCGATGACGACTGGCGCATATACCCCAACGCCCCCATTGCTACCCCCCACTTTATTACCAATAAGGCCGATGTTCAAAACTCCATGATAGCCGACGGCTGCGTAGTGGCGGGCAAAGTGGATTACTCCATACTTTTTGCCAATGTGGATGTGGACGAGGGGGCAACGGTGGAGTATTCCATTGTTATGCCCGGTGCAAAAGTCAAGGCCGGCGCCGTTGTGCGCTACGCAATTGTGGCTGAAAATGCGGTAATCGGTGANNGCGAAAGTCCCGAAAACTTCCCCGACAGAGAAAATTGGGGCGTAGCCGTGGTGGCATCGGGAGTCAATGTCGCCCCGAAAACCGTTGTTTTACCTAAACAAATGCTGGACAGCGAATAAGGAGGCATAAAAACATAATGAATATAAATAATGTACTTGGAATAATTTTTTCCAACTCCTATGACTCGGCTCTACCCGAGCTTACAGTAGTCCGCACTATGGGTTCCGTACCCTTCGGCGGGCGCTATCGCCTTATCGACTTTGCACTGTCAAATATGGTGAACAGCGGAATCTCAAAGGTCGGTGTGATTACCAAAAGCAATTATCGTTCCCTTATGGACCATATCGGTGCCGGAAAAGCTTGGGATTTGGCCCGTAAAAGAGACGGACTGTTTTTATTACCGCCATTTTCCGCCGCCGGTACTGAAGGCGTTTNNGTTTTGAGGCGCTGAGGGGTAACCTGGATTTTATTACCCGCTCTAAAGAAGAATTTGTTGTACTTTGCGACAGCCATGTGGTTTGCAACCTGGATTTCAACGATATCCTCAACGCTCATATTGAAAACGATGCCGATATAACCATAGGTTACACCACGGGAATTGCCCCTGATCTGGAAGATTTGACCGCCCTTACTATGGATGATACCGGCAGAATTACGGGGACTTCCCTTTGCCGTTGCGGAGAAAACGTTTCATACTCCCTTCACATTTATGTAATCCGTAAAGCCCTGCTGGAAAGGCTTATAAACGAAGGCATCAGTTCACCCGTACCGGTGGATCTTGAACGGGACCTTATCCGCGGCAATGTAAACAACCTTAAACTGTTCGGTTTTGCCTGTGAAGGTTTCGTAAGATCACTTGACAGTTTGCAGACATACTACGATGTGAGTATGGAGCTGCTGAACCTTGAAAACCGCAATGCTCTGTTTAATCCCAAACGTCCGATTTATACAAAACTGCGGGACGATATGCCGNNCGGCTGCCGTGTTAACGGCTCCCTGGTGGCGGAAGGCTGCAAGATAGAAGGAGAGGTGGAAAACAGCATCCTTTTCCACCGTGTGACCATAGCCAAAGGTGCAGTAATTAAAAACTCCATAATAATGCAGGACACCTATGTGGGTGAAAATGTCAACCTGGACTGCGTAATAACCGACAAGCGAGTTGTTATTAAACCCGATAAAACCCTCAGCGGCGCTCCTAACTTCCCGCTGTTTATTGGCAGAGGAATAGTTATTTAACACCGATTTTGTTATAGGAAGGTGACGGCAACGATGTACGACGGTCTCAGTAATTCCCTTGAGAATCTCTGGCGGCTTTCAAATGCAAAAAGCCGATCAATATCTGCGGAAAATCCCACGGGAGAAGCCGGAGGCGGCGCCGCCTGTGAGGTTGAAGACGGCATCGCAATAGGCGCCGCTTGGGATTTGGGCAAGGGTTGGAAGGTAAACCCCTATATAGCCTTGGGGGTAGGCGAAACCCGGGTTCTTGCCGATATTGAAGGGCCCGGTATTATAAATCATATATGGTGTACCCCCATCGACAACTGGCGTTTTTTGATATTGCGCTTTTATTGGGACGGCTGCGAACAGCCTGCCGTAGAATGCCCCTTAGGGGACTTTTTCGCCTCGGGTTGGGGCGAGTACGCTCCGCTTTCGTCTTTGGCCGTATGCGTAAACCCCGGCCGTGCTTTTAACTGCTACTGGCAGATGCCCTTTAAAAAACGCTGCCGCATAACTCTTGAAAATCTCTGCGGAA
>DCTF01000152.1 GCA_002329225.1 Ruminococcaceae bacterium UBA1447 | reverse complement strand
CTCACCGCAAACTTGCGGTCGAAGAAGAGGAAGAGACGACAGAAGAAGGCGCCGCATTGGACTCCGATACCGCATCGGAAGCAGAGGAAGAATAAGCCTTATAAAGAACAGGGATTTGTTGCCAATATAGCCCTGCAAAAAATTTGAAGAAGCCTTGTAACTGAAGCGGAAAACTCGCAATAATCAGTAATCAAGGCTTCTTCTTTTTGGTAAATTGAAGAAATAGAACAGTTTGTTGGAAAGATGTTCTTGTTTTAGGCAGAAAGAGAGGGCTGGGCAAAATGTTCATTTTGCTGCAGCCCCTTTATTTATTTGAACGCAATATAAAAATATGCGGCGCCTGAAAGGTTTAGGCCCGCCGAACAGCCTTCAACCGTATAGGCGGAACCTTGCAGGAGTTTAAACCCGCTCGTGCCGAGTTCCAGCCCCAGAGTACCGCCGTCCTCCGCCGCAAAGCCCCAATAACTGCGGCCGCTACCCGTACTTGCGTCAAAAGTGACTGACGGATATTCAGCCGCAAACACCGCTACCGTCTTAGGTCTAAAGCCCAGAGTGATTGTGCGGGAAGACATACCGTTGCCGAAGTAACTCCCCGTTACAAAGGGGCTGTTCCACAGTTCTTTATCCTGCCCGGTCACATGAATTTCGCTGTCGCTTATGTGGCTGCCGCAGAGCAGGTCTTTGCTTAAAAAGGAAGTGAAACTCAGCCCCGTACTCACCGCCGGGCAAAAGTCGGCCTGAATGTTTATAAATGCGCTCAGCACCAGGGCATCGGTATCCCTGTCCGCTTTAATCTGCCCGCAGCCGGAATTTAAAATGTTCAGCTCGGAACCGAAATTCAGGCAATCCACCACATCGGTGAACACATCATAACAGATTTCTCCCCCCAAGGCAAAGGGCACATGCACGGCAAACTTAATTTTAATCGCCGCCAAACGGCAGTGCTCGTTTTTTATAAGCACCCCTTCATCATTTTCGGTAAAGCTGTCCTCAATAATAATATCCTCAATCCCCACCGCAACGGTCACTTTCTTCAAGGGTATCGCCTTGGGTGCGGGCGGGAACTCCGTAATAAAACGGATATTCGCCAGTTCCGGCCTTGTTTTAAGCCAATCGACTATGCCGCCGGGCAGGGCGCTTATCTCACTCATATCATCTTCCTTTACTACTGTTATTTAAAAGTATTTTTGTCAATGCGGGACAGCATTTTATGCGCAATCCCCCTGTAAAGGCTAAGCGCTTTACAGCGCTTTTGACCCGCCTTTTAATTTTTAATCAATCCACACCTGTCATTTCTCTGATTATCGCCCAGATATAGAACACTTTTTCGCCCCGACAGACCTTTTCCGCCCGCTCAATTTTGTATTGCACGTTCTCGGTTTTAAGGCTGACCCCGGCAGCGGTCAAATCCTTCCCCGGCGGCCCGATATAGAGAAAATAACCCTGAGAGTTAAAGCCGATAGGCGTGTTGATACCCCCTAAGTACATTTTATTTTTGTACCTGAGGGGCTGAATAAAGGCAAAAAATTCCGGAGTTTCCGTATTGTCCGGCAGACACAGGCTCACTTTTCTGCCGTAGAGTTTTGTTAAGTTCGGGAGAATAATATCCCTCCTTTCATTCGGATTAAATCAAACTCCCGTAAACAGAAAACGGTCATCTTTAAGCAGGGGTGCGGCGGCGGCAAAGNNCCCTGATTTTTTCGGCTGCCGCCAGAAGTTCCCCGGGCTTGCGGCTGACGCTAACATCCCCCGCCTTAAAGAGGGTTTCGGGATTTTCCGCCGTTCTTCTTAAAACAAGGCGGTAAAAGGCAAGGGCTGCGGCGGCATTTTCCACTCTGACATCTTCCGGGCAGGCCTCATCCCGCAGCATACCGCGCAGTTCTTTCAGGGCGGCGGCGCAAAGCCCTGCGGCAAAGGCGCTGCCCTCCGGGGATATATCCGTTATCTGCTTCAGTGCGCTTAAAACACTCCATTGAGTTACCGTTATTCTTCCCTCCTTTATGAAAGACCGGCAGCAAAAACTGCCGCCGGCCTTTTTAAAAATCTAAATAGTCAGCACTCTTGCGGAATCCTTAAAGATTTTGGCGAACCCCGCCACGCAGGTGATTGCCGCCCTTTCCAACTGTCTGTCTATGAGCTTGTCGTACTCGGTCATAATCTCCCCGGCCCTGACCATCTCCAAAGCGCAGGTTTTATCCAGGCCCACAAGCTTGCCCGCCGACACGGCGGAAGATTTAATGAGGTCTGCACCGAGGGGCGTAATCTGTTTGCCCGTACGCTGAAAATTAAAGCCCGCCGCCGCATCTTTAAACTCGCTTAAGTTGAGCAGTTTTGCCATAACATCGGGGGAGGCGATAAAGGCGTTGAGTTCATAAGGGTCAAACAGGTTCCAAAATGTTACCAAATCGCTGTAAGTAAGGGTTCCCGATGCGGCAACGGAACCTGAAGGGGCGGCGTTTGAGTTGCCGTCACCGTTTATCAGGGTCTGCACCGCATCTTTCATTTGGGAACGGGCAATATAGGCGCCGATCTGTTTCAGCGTTACGGTAAAAAGATCCAGACGCTGAAAACGGATTGCTTCATAGGAGGCCACCAGCATACGCCCCCTTTTATAGAGGGAAACCAGATTTTCCTGAGTACGCACCACCGTTTCGGGTATATAGGCGCCTTCCCCTACGGTTTTAAGCTCTTTTTCGTCATCGGTGGGTACGGAGGTTATTGAACGGTAATCCAGGGCGTCAATCACCGTAACCGCCGCAACTATGCGGGGCAGATTGTCGGCCTCCTCCATCCCGCGGCGTACCGCCCGGGCAACATATTCCGGGAAGAGAGCGGCGGAGTCGGAAGTTTTAAAAAACTTTTCCACCACATCGCTGCCGGGGCCGCTGACCTTAATATCAAAACGCTTTAACTGACGCTGATAGGCGTCAAGCCCTTCAAGGGGCGTACCCTTGTAGTTGCCGGAGGGGTCCAATTCCTCCAGAGCGGAGGTGAAAGATTTACCCCGGGAATACAAACCCTTTTCCAGCTTTAAAATGTCATAACCTGCCATATATTTCTCCTTCCTTTTTTACAGGATAAGCCCGGCGGTTTTAGCCGAGGTATCCACATTTAAAACCAAAAGACTGCGCCCGCCTGCGGTGACAACCTTAACTCCTCCGGAGCCGTCACCCGCCAAAAGGTTGTAGCCGGGCACAGGCGCCGTACCCGTATAGGGCAGGGTAACAAAGCCGCTTAACTGCACTGCAGCGTAACCGTTGCTGGCACTGACCGCCGCACCGAAAAAAGCGTCCCCCGCCGTGCAGGGCGCCGCCGTGTTGTTGGCGCCGACTTTAACGGGAATACCTGCTGTAATGCCCTCCCCCGCACAAAAGGTCGCCGTGTTTGCCATAAGTCCGTTGAATGCTACCGACATAATTTTTCCTCCTTATATCTGATAATCCGTATTTGCCGCCGGTTCCTTTTGAGGTTCCGGCTTTAACTGGGGTTTTAAGGGAACCGATTTTTGAGCGTTCTGATAAAAAGCCTGTTTAAGCTCTTTAAGTTCACCGAGCGGCAGCCTTGAACAGATTGCCGAAAGGCTGTCGGAACCGATTTGCGGCATAGCTATAAGCCCCAGCCGCACCGCCTCCGCAGTCAGTTCTTCCCTGTAAGCTCTGCCCTCACCGGCCAAGGCTTCCAGCTCCTTTATTTTTTCCGTCAGAGCCTGTTTTTCGTCCCGGTTAAGAGTCAGTTCCTCCTCCCCCGTTTCGAGGAATTTTAAAATGTCTTCCAATGTATAATCCTCCTTTTTGTTTTTAAACTTTTTCACTACGCCCGCCGCCCTTTGGGCGGGCACCGCCACAAAAGACCACTCGTAGGCATCCAGCGGCTCGCCGAGCACCGTGTGGCAAAGTTTGCCGTCATAAGTTTTACCCTTTGTGTGGCTACAGTTGCCCTTTTTTCTGTCCGCCCCGCAAACCGAACAATAAAGCCGCCCCACCGCACAGCCCACGCTCACCTCCTTTTTAATACCGGCATCAATTTCCGCCATGAGGTCGGCGTTCTTTGCCGTTTTGGGCATATAGGCGGCGGCGCTGAGGCAGGCATAGGCTTCCCCCAGGGAGTTTAACCTTTCGGAGTACGTGATTACCCTCGCTTTGTAAATACGGGCGGTCTGGTCTTTTGCATCCATGGAATGGTTGAAAAGCCCCGTTTTACCCGTGAACAGACAGGCAAGTTCCTGCAAAGCGGCGGTGTCAAAGCGTTCAAAATCCCTGTCAACCTCATTGTCGCAAAGCACCAATGAAAAGGTAAAAACCTCATCGGGGTTCATGGGTCAGCGGGCAAAGCGGTTAATAAGAGCCATGTCTTCCTCCCCCGGCGAAGAGGGGGCAATGGTTGTTAAAAAATCTTTATTCAGCGTTATCCCTCCTTTCAAAACCGTTTTTCAATTTTTCCGTCTGAGCCTCGTAATAGCCGGCTCTGCTCAATTCCAGCTTATCCTGTAAGGTAATATCCTCCCACACCGTTTTTGCCCGGCCGGGAAGACCCTCATGGCGCAAAAACATATTGCAAATGCGGGCAATGACGGGTGTGAGTACCCTTCGGTAGGCTTCAAGTTCACTGGTGAGGGCATCGGCCTGTTGGGACGACATCCGTTCCGTGGCGCTCCATGAAAGCCCCAGCATAAAGGGAGGCAGACCGAGTTTAGCCACAATCTGCTCAAGTATCTGCCGCACGGGGACGGTGCTGTCCAGAGCCTGATTATCCGCCCCTATGACCTTTATCTGCACATCCCCCACCGCCACAAAATCTTTAGGCGGCCCCTGGGCGCGCATTGCCTCCCCCCACTCTTTGGCAATTTGGGTTGCCCTGTCTTTGGCATAGGCTCTGTCCAGAACATCATTTTGCGGTTTGTAGGTTACAGCAAAACGCAGGTTCCCCATCCGTTCCCAATTGGCGCCTAATGCGGAAAATATTCTGAGCAGAATATTGCTCACAAAGGGCAGACCTTTGAGTATGGAATTCCCCGTAAACTCGCCGGGCAGAGGGTTGAGGGCGGAAATCAGCACAAGTTCCGGGTAGGGCACCGGCCCGGTTTCAAAACCGTCGTACACATAAACCTGCGGTTCCGTAAAGCTTTCACCGGGACGCAGTTCCAAACCTTTAAGGGAAGCGTTGTAAAGAGCCGCCGCTTTTCCGTCGGCACCGGTTACAATCTCCCCCACGGCGGTGNNGTCCCCGCCTGCCTCCCCCGACGGGAACGTTTTCAATAAAGGCGGCAAGCCTTTTTTCCGACTCCGGCTCACTGCACTCCACCCTGAATTCCCCCGTCAGGCGGACAAGTTTGAATATGGCGGCATCTATCACGGGCACCGCCTCCCGCAGAGCGTAATAAAGTTCCATTTGCACCGGC
>DCTF01000114.1 GCA_002329225.1 Ruminococcaceae bacterium UBA1447 | reverse complement strand
CCTTTCACCCGGCGGCCATACTAAGGGACCCCCGGCGCAAACCGGAAGCCTTTGAAGATTTTTTAAAACTGCGGGATAAAATTGCACAACTTGGGCTTAGTCTTGAGCAACCCGCCGACACTGAAGAATAGAAAGGGAGAGGAAAATGGAAAAAATTAAAAGCTTTATACAAAAAGTTATCAGTTATATTATGGCGATTGCAATGATATTCAGCCAGTTAGCTTATGCCGCAAAATCGGACAGAAGAGCTTACCCCGTGGCGGAAGACTCAATCCGGGTAATGAGCTTTAATGTTCTGACCCTCGGTGCGGAGGAGAACTTTATTACAAGCCGACTGGGTTTGGTCACAAGAACCATAGCCGAATATATGCCCGACTCTTTCGGCCTTCAGGAGGCTCACTACGGCTGGATAGCATGGCTGAACCTGACCTTGCCGGAATATAACTATGTGGGGGTAGGCCGGGACGACGGCAAATACGGCGGTGAGTTTTCCGCCATTTACTATCTCAGGGCCAAGTATAGGGTCTTGAATTCCGGCACTTTCTGGTTGTCTGAAACTCCCGATGAGCCTTCTTACGGCTGGGATGCGGACTTCAGACGGGTCTGCACCTGGGCGGTGTTGGAAAATAAAAAAACCGGCGAACAATACGTACACATGAACACGCATTTTGACAATGCAGGTGCGGAGGCTCGAAAAAACAGCGTGGACATGATATTGGCAAAGGCGGCCGAGTTTGACCTGCCGCTTATTTGCACGGGGGACTTCAACTTCCGTCAGGGATCCGCTCTTTATAATAAAATTACTTCCGCCGGCCTATTGCACGATACCAAGTTTCTTGCGCCCGATACGATGGACGCTCCGACCTACCACGGATTTAGCGCAACGCCGAATCCCGCCGTCATAATCGATTTTATTTTTGTAAACGACAAGGTAAGCCCCATGGTTTACAGGGTTATAACCGAACCGCAAAATTCGAGGCAACCCTCCGACCACTATCCCCTCTATGCGGATGTAATAATAAATGCAGACTAAATAAAAGTGAAAAAACAAGAGCGCTCCGATTTGCGGGGCGCTCTAAAGTTTATCAAATCTTATCAGAAAAGCTCTTTTCGGATGGCCTTGTATTCGGCCATTTCTTCTTCGCTAAGCGAATCTATATCCGTTTCCTTTGTAAGAATTCGTTGAATTAAAGAACTCCTTTGGGGGTTCAGGGTCAGCTTTTTAGCCGCCCAAAAGGCTATGGTCATAAATATGAGTATGGGCACCATAATTACCATGCGAAGTCCCCATATTGCGGACAAAGGCTGCTCAAATGAGGTGACAAGCCCTGTAGTATAATCCGTTACGGGCTTTTTGAATTTTGTAAGATCCAGCACCGCTCCTGAAATAAGTATGGATGTTGCCGTAGTGGTTTTGCGCACAAAGGTCATCAATCCGCTGAAAGAACCGGTGTTGCGGGTTCCGAACTTTAATTCTCCAACATCCACCACATCGGGAAAAATAATCCAGGGCATAAGCATACAACCGCTCATGCCGAAACCGACAAGAACACAAAGGGGCAAAATCAAATAGTCGTTAAAGCCTCGGGGATATAAACACAAGGCGGTGATGCCCAGCATGTAAAGAGGTATGCCCGCACGGTAAAGGAGTGGCTTTGCCTTATCTTTTTTCATCATGTAATGATAAAAAGGTATTGTAACCGCATAGGAAACCGATATAAGAACCAAAATAACAAAAGAACTGTAACTTTTAATTTCAAAGCCGTAATTGACAACCCAGACTATGTTGGTAGTGATGAGGTCTAATGAAGAGTAAGCCAAAAAATACATCAGCAGCAGGTAAACAAAAGCTTTGAGCTTAAGGGGAAGCAAAAAGTTCTTCAGCGAGAACTTAAGTTTTTCTTCGGGTATGGGAGTGCGCTCCCTGGCAAAGGTGGAAGCTATAATCAGGGGAACGGCATAATATATGCCGAAGCCGAAAATCATCAGCAGACTGAAAGTTCTCAACGGAATTTCACCCTTGTGGAGTTTTTCCAGCAATACAATCGGAACTCCGCCCGAAACGGCTCCGGCTATCATGGCAAAAACCTGACGGATAACATTGAGTTTATTCTTTTCATAAAAGTCGGAAGTCAATTCCGCCGTCATGGACAGATAGGGGACATTTATCATTGTGGACAGGGTGTTGTAAATCAGATAAGCGAGCAAGTAAACAAAATACTTAAAGGCGTTGCTTTTTACGGCATTCAAGGGCATAAACAGCAATGCCAGAGAAAAAATCAGCAAAAACGCACCCGAAAAAATATAAGGGCGTCTTCTGCCCCACTTTGTTCTGGTGTTGTCGGATATAATGCCCATAGCCGGGTCGGTTACGGCGTCCCAGATTTTGGCTATCATTATAATAGAGGCGGGCAGCGTGGGTTTAAGACCGTTTATTACAAGGAACACCATGTAGACGGAAGCTATAAGGGTGGTGGCGCCGCTGCAGTAAAGCTCTCCCACCGAAAAAGCAAGCTTTGCTTTCATGCTCAATTTCATATCGGAATTGCCGGCGGGATTGACAACGGGGGCGGATTCAGTTTTCATCAGCCTGTATTCTCCTTAATATTGATTTATCCTATAATACTTTATACCCTTGTCGGGTGTCAATTGTCATTCCCCGATTGCACGGGAAGATAAGCCGTGGTAAAATAATGCCGGCAATAATAAATGACAGCAAAAGGGGGATTTACAAGTGAGGATAATGAGCTTTAATTTGCTTTGTTCAGGTTCCGGTGAGAATGTTATGAAAAAGCGGAAAAAAGCGGCGGCAAAGGCAATTATTAATTATGGCCCCGACACCCTTGGAGTTCAGGAGGCAACGCCGGCGTGGATGACCTGGCTGAAAAAAAGCCTGACCGATTACGACTTTGTAGGCGTAGGTCGGGAAAACGGAAAAAATCGCGGGGAATACAGCGCCGTTTTTTATCTGCGGTAAAAATTCAGTCTGATTGATTCGGGGAACTTCTGGCTTTCCGAAACCCCTGAAAAACCATCCAGGGGTTGGGACGCAGCCTGCATACGCATCTGCACCTGGGCGGTTTTAGAAAATAAAGAAAACGGCTCCCGTTTTGCTCACATCAACACCCACTTAGATCACGTCGGCCCTATCGCTATAGGAAACGGCGTGGATATGATATTAAAAAAAGCCGGGAGCTTTGATTTGCCCGTTGTCTGCACGGGGGACTTCAACCTGTTTGAGGGCGGCGAGTTTTATCAGCGCCTTATGAGCGGCACACTTCGGGACACCAAGCACCTCGCCCCGGATACGATGGACAGCAGAACTTTCCACAACTACAAAACGGACCCCGATGTAGGTGGAGTTATTGACTTTGTTTTGGTAAACGACAAAGTGAAACCCCTTNNTTTTGTGTTTTCAAAAGATTCGTTTACTTCGTTTACATCCACTGCAAAACCGGAGTTGTGCTCACTCTTGCCGGGGTAAGCTATCCATTTTGCGGTTTCTATTTCAGCCTCCTGCTTGGACATGCCGTTATTCATGCGCTTTTTAACACCGTTGTCAAAAAGCGACTGTTGTTTTTCGATGCTCCTGTATGCTGAAATTGCCCAAATAGAAACCCCGTCTTTTGCAGCCGCAGTCTTTAATGCACCCCAGGCGGCCGCCGCCCTGCGTTCCAAAGAAAAGCCGTTGCCTATTGAAACAAGATCGGGCTTGTAATTTGAGGGCAAAGCATGGCTTGCATTAATCAACATCGGAAGTTCCGCCTCATAAAACAGGCTTTCCGGCGAAACGGTGACATCGGCCTCTTTTGCGGTTGTAGATGTGGCGCTTGTGGCGATTCGTGTGGTAGTTTGTGTTGTTGTTTCACTTTCGGTTTCGCTTTCTTCCGCTTCGGTAGTATCGCTTGTTTGCTCCGAACCGGTTGTGGTTGTAATCGAAACCGTATCTTCGTTATTACTCAGCGGGTTCTTAAAAAAGAACGCCACAAAAATTACTGCTAAAACAATGCCTAGAAAAAAGACAACCTTTCTTCCGAAGTGTTCCGTTTTGCGTCTGCCGGGACGATTTTCTGCCACTTTATTCTCTCCCTTTACATTTTTAATATGATTTTTGCCGTGAAAATTTTATCACTTTTAATTGCCTAAAACAATATCAAATAATTCATCTGTATTATTAACCAAAAAATCCGCTCCCGCCTTTTCAAGTTCTTCCCTGCTTCCGTAGCCGAACAGCACGCCGGCGCTGTCAACGCCCGCTTTTTTAGCCCCTTCAATATCATAAAAACGGTCGCCCACCATTAAAACCCTGCCGACATCCGTTATATCCATATTTTTAAGCAGTCGGTTAATCATAACGGATTTATCCGCATGACGGTCTTTTAAATCGGTGCCGGCGATTCCTTCAAAAAGGTCACTCATGCCGAACCTTTCCACAATCTTTTTTAAATAAATTTCGGGCTTGGCGCTGGCAACGGCCAACTTTACCCCGGCGTCTTTCAGTTTTCTGAAAAGCTGTTCCATGCCGTCATAAAGGTGAAGTTCATAAATGCCCGTTTCGGCATAATATTCTCGGTAGAGCCTGATTGCCTCCGTGCTCTGCTCATTGTCAAAACCGCAGATTACACTAAAGCTTTCCTGCAAAGGCGGGCCTACAAAATAGCGGAGCTTTTCGTCTTCCGGGGGCGTTACCCCCATAAGCTCCAAGGCACGGCGGATGCCGTTAAAAATCCCTTCGCCGGTTTCGGCAATTGTGCCGTCAAAGTCAAATAAAACCGCATCATACTTCAAAGACTCAAATCCTCCTAAAAGTTATTTTAATACGGCGGATATAATGTGTTAAAATATGTTTTACACAGGTAAGATAAAAAAGAGAAGTTCGTCTGCAACGGGCTCTAAATTAAGATAAAAAAACGAACCCTCTCCCGAATATAATAACAGAAGCGATGTTTTATCGCCACTCTTTACGGGAATATTGGCGAAATGTAAAGCCGCTGTTGTTTAGAGTGTTGCTAATCCGAGGAAAATTTTACACAATCTTATTTTGAGGTGACTTCATTTTGAAAAAGAGAGCAGTCATTTTTGCATTGGCAGGCATTGTTTTGCTAAGTCTTGCTTTTTTAGCCGGTCATTATTTTTGGCCGGAAACTGCTGCGGAATATCGGGGCACGGTAGTTGTTAAGGAAGAAATTCCTCTTTCCGACTCTCTTTTTATTCAAGGTTTGGAGATGAATGATAAAGAACTTATTTGCGCCACGGGTAGATACGGCAGTTCCATGATCGGAATTTTAAACGAAGGAAAGTTCAACGCAAAAAAGAATCTGCCCTCCGACGAGTTCGGCGAGGGAATCACCGTAGCGAAGGATGAACTGTTTCAGCTTACCTGGCGGGAGGGCCTTTGCTATGTGCGTGACCCTCAGACCTTTGAGGTCATAAGGACGCACAGATATGAAGGCGAAGGCTGGGGAATATGTTATGACGGCACAAACCTCATTCAGTCGGACGGAACGGCTAAACTGAAATACAGAGCGCCGGGAACCTTTGAGGTAATTTCGGAACATACGGTTGTTGACCGTGACGGCAATCCCGTTGTCAAACTAAACGAGCTGGAATTTGCCAACGGCCACATTTACGCCAACATTTGGCAAACCAAAGATATTGTAAAAATAGACCCCAAAACATTTAAGATTGTTAAAGTGTATACTACGGACTTCCCGGCAGATATTTCTCACGAAAACTCGAATGCGACACTCAACGGCATCGCCCATATCAAAGGCAACCGGTTCTACCTGACCGGCAAACTGTGGAACGCTTATTATAAAGTTGAACTTAAAGATTAAAAGCTGCGGGGAAAACAATGCAGGTTGGGCGATGTCCGCATCGCCCCGTTGCTTATTTTGGAAGTCTGAGTTTTCAGATTGTTCTCAATTTACAATTAACCGCTTGTGTGTTATACTAACCCACGATTTTTATATGTTTGTTTTGCTGTTTTGCGCAGTTTAAAACAATAATTTTAGGCAGAAAATTTATACCGGGCAATGCTGAAAAAGGGATGTAAAAAATGGATTATTTGTTTTCGAACCGTATATCCTCACTCAAACCCTCCGCTATCAGGGAGATTTTAAAGGCTACCGCAAATTCCGATGTTATAGCCTTTTCCGCCGGCAATCCCGCAGTTGAATCTTTCCCGGTAGATGCGGTGAGGGAAATTTCCGCCGACATACTCGCCACCCGGCCGATTCTGGCCCTGCAATACGGGGTTACGGAAGGCTACGAACCTCTCAGGCAGCTTTTGTCGGACTATATGAAAACAAAATATAACATAGGCAGGGATTTTGACTCCCTGATTATCACCAGCGGCGCCACTCAGGTTATGGATTTAACCACAAAGGTGCTTTGCAACGAGGGGGATACGGTAATCTGTGAAAATCCCTCTTTTATAGGCTCTTTGAACTGCTTCCGCTCCTACGGCTGCAAGCTCCGGGGCGTGAATATGCAGTCGGACGGGCTTTCGGTGGAAGAACTTGAACAGGCTCTTAAAGAAGAAAAAAATGTCCGCTTTATCTACCTTATTCCCAACTTCCAAAACCCCACGGGGGCTACCATGTCTTTGGCAAAGCGCAAAGCCGTGTATGAATTGGCAAAAAAATACGGCGTTATGATTTTAGAAGACAACCCCTATGGGGATACCCGTATAAAAGGGGATGACGTACCCTCCATTAAGAGTATGGATGAAGACGGGATTGTGATTTATGCCGGCTCTTTTTCCAAGGTGCTTTCACCGGGCATCCGTGTAGGTTTTACCGTCGCCCCGGCAGCCTTAGCGGCAAAGATGACCGTGGGAAAACAGGCGGGGGATGTGCACACAACCATGTTCTTTCAACTGCTTGTTTATGACTGGATGAAAAAATATGATTTTGAAGGACATATTGAAAAAATAAAAAGCATCTACCGGGGCAAACTTAACCTCATGTGCGACCTTATAGACACCGAACTTGGGGACTTTGTGACCTACAACCGTCCCGAAGGCGGCCTTTTTGTCTGGTGCGATTTGCCTGCGGATGTTGATATGCCCGCCTTTTGCAAAGCTGCGGTGGAAAACGGGGTGGCTATAGTCCCCGGTAGCGCCTTTATGGTGGATGAAAAAGAAAAAACTCAGGCCGTCAGGTTAAACTTTTCCACACCGACGGACGAAAAAATAGTCGAGGGAATGAAAATACTCGGCAAAGCGGCAAAGAGCTTTAAGTAGCCGTCTTTAACAGCTAAAAATATTATTCCAAACTTTTACCGGAGGAATCTCTATGAATAACGGTGCAAACAATACCGTAACGGCGGAAAAAAAGAAGAAAGTGCTCAGCTTAATTCAGCCTACCGCCGTCCCTCATATAGGCAACTACTTGGGCGCTTTAAAAAACTGGACGCAAATGGCAAAGGACTATGACTGCGTTTTCGGCGTGGCGGATTTGCACGCCCTGACGGTGCGCCCCGACCCCGCCCTGCTGCGCAGACAGTCGCTTGAAACTTTCGCCCTGCTTATAGCCATAGGGCTTTCCCCCGAAGAAAATATCGTCTGCGTTCAAAGCCGTATCAATACCCATGCGCAGTTGGCCTGGATTCTCAACTGCTACACTCAATTCGGTGAAGCCTCCCGCATGACCCAGTTTAAGGACAAAGCCGCCAACCAAGCGGACAATATAAACGTGGGGCTTTTCACCTATCCCATTCTTATGGCGGCGGATATTCTGATTTATCAGGCGGATTATGTCCCCATAGGTGAAGACCAAAAGCAGCACCTTGAGATTGCCAGAGATATTGCGGAGCGTTTCAACGGCCTTTACGGAAAAACTTTTACCCTGCCCGAACCCTTTATCGGCAAGGTTGGGGCAAGAGTGATGTCTTTGCAGGACCCGACTAAAAAGATGTCCAAATCGGACCCGAACCCCAAATCGTCCGTTTCCGTTTTGGACTCTCCCGATACTATTATGAAAAAGTTCAAGAGCGCCGTGACGGATTCGGAAGCCGAGGTGCGTTACGCTCCGGGCAAAGAGGGTGTAAATAACCTTATGTCCATTTACTCCGGCTGTACCGGTATGAATTTTGAACAGATAGAAAACGCCTTTGCGGGCAAAGGTTACGGAGACTTTAAAACGGCGGTGGCGGAAGCGGTAATAGAAGAACTGAAGCCTTTCCAACAGAGGTTCAAAGAACTGATGGATGACAAGGTTTACTTAAACGAATGTATAGATAAAGGCACCGAAGCGGCCACGGCAATATCACGGCGAACGCTCGACAAGGTGATAAAAAAGATAGGTCTTTTGTAAAAACAAACAATTACAAACGCCGTTTTTCAACGGCGTTTTATTTAATTCGCCTAAAATCAGAAAAAATGAATAAATACACGACAAAATCCTTGATTTTATGCATAATTGCTGTATAATACTGGAGGCTGTTAAGTATAAATAAACGGAGGCAAGAAAGATGAAAGAAATTAAGAAAGTTGTGCTGGCTTATTCCGGAGGATTGGATACCTCCATTATTATCCACTGGCTTAAAGAAAATTATAACAACTGCGAAGTTATCGCCGTTTCCGGCGACGTCGGCCAGGGAACCGAACTTGACGGATTGGAAGAAAAGGCGCTAAAAACGGGCGCTTCCAAACTTTATATCGAAGACCTTAAAAAAGAGTTTGTGGAAGATTATATTTTCCCCACCCTCAAGGCCGGTGCGGTTTATGAAAAGGACTATCTTTTGGGTACCTCCTTTGCCCGTCCGATAATTGCAAAACGCATTGTCGAAATAGCCAAAGCCGAAGGCGCGGACGCCATTTGCCACGGCTGCACCGGCAAGGGCAACGACCAGGTTCGTTTTGAATTGACAATAAAAGCCTTCGCTCCCGGGATGAAGATTATCGCCCCCTGGCGTATTTGGGATATTAAGTCCCGGGAAGAAGAGATGGATTACGCCGAGGCAAGGAATATTCCCCTTAAAATCAGCCGTGAAACAAACTATTCCAAAGACAAAAACCTGTGGCACCTTTCCCACGAGGGTATGGATTTGGAAACCCCCGCCAACGAGCCGCAGTACAACAAACCCGGCTTTTTAGAGCTGTGTGTTTCCCCCGAACAGGCGCCGGATGAGCCGACTTATGTGACAATCTCTTTTGAAAAAGGCATACCCGTAGCGGTTGACGGCGAAAAACTCGGCCCGGTGGAACTTATCTATAAGCTCAACGAAATCGGCGGCAAAAACGCCATCGGCTTGGCGGACTTGGTGGAAAACCGCCTTGTGGGCATGAAGTCCCGCGGTGTTTACGAAAATCCCGGCGGCGCCATTCTTTACAGGGCGCATCAGGTGCTTGAAACTATTACATTGGACAGGGATACCCAGCATTACAAAGAGATTATCGCCCTGCGTTATGCCGAGCTTGTCTACTTCGGACAATGGTTCACTCCCCTTAGGGAAGCGCTGGATGCCTTTGTTGACAAAACTCAGGAAAATGTTACCGGCGATGTCCGTCTTAAACTTTATAAGGGCAATATGATAAACGCAGGAGTTACCTCGCCCTACTCCCTCTACAGCGAAGCTTTTGCTACCTTTGACGAGGATGAGGTATACAATCAAAAAGATGCGGAGGGCTTTATAAACCTTTTCGGTTTGCCCATCACGGTCAGGGCGATTTTAGAACAGGAACGCAAGGAGAAAAACAAACAAAACTGACAGTTACATATCAAGGGGGGCTACAATGAAACTCTGGGCAGGACGCTTTTCAAAAGAAGCGGATCAAATAACAAACGACTTTAATTCCTCTATTGCCGTCGATTCCCGAATGTTCGCACAGGACATTGACGGCAGCATTGCCCATGCGCAAATGCTCGGAGCTAAGGGCATTATCAGCGGTGAAGACAGTGAAAAAATTACGGCGGAGCTGCAGAAGATAAAAAATGAAATCACAGACGGCAGCCTGACTATCGACCCCGATGCCGAGGATATCCACACTTTTGTGGAGGCGGTTTTGACCGAAAGGATAGGAGATGCGGGCAAACGCCTGCACACGGGACGCAGCAGAAACGACCAGGTGGCAACGGATATCCGCCTTTATCTGCGTGACGAGTGCGACTCGGTCAGCGGCCTGATTGAATCCCTTATTGCGGTTTTGAAAGAGAAGTCGGAAGAATACCGCAATACGGTTATGCCCGGCTATACTCACCTTCAGCGGGCGCAGCCTATTACCTTAGGTTATCATATAGCCGCCTACGCGGAAATGTTCTCCCGTGATTTGGGCCGCCTTTCCGACGCAAGGGCAAGGATGAATGTTTCCCCCTTGGGCAGCGGCGCCCTTGCGGGTACCACCTACCCCATAGACAGGGATATGACCGCAAAGGCTTTGGGTTTTGACTCTTTCACTGAGAATACCCTTGACGGAGTTTCAGACAGGGATTTTTGCGCCGAACTTGCCGCCGCTCTTTCGATTGTCATGGCTCACCTCTCCCGCTTTTGCGAAGAGATTATTCTCTGGTGCTCATGGGAATTTAAGTTTATTGAACTTGACGACGCTTTTTCCACAGGTTCAAGCATTATGCCCCAGAAAAAGAATCCCGACATAGCCGAACTGATAAGAGGCAAGGCGGGCAGAGTGTTCGGCGATCTTTCAACTTTGCTGACTATGATGAAAGGCCTCCCCTTAGCCTACAATAAAGATATGCAGGAAGATAAAGAGGCGGTTTTTGATGCCTTTGACACCGTCAAACTCTGCCTGCAAGCCTTTACCCCCATGATTAAAACCATGAAAGTCCTGCCGGATAATATGCGCAAAGCGGCGGCGGAAGGCTTTATCAACGCCACCGACTGCGCCGATTTTCTGGTTTCAAAGGGTCTGCCCTTCCGTGACGCTTATAAGGCCGCCGGGGAACTTGTGGCTCTCTGCATAGAAAAGGGCCTTACTTTAGAAAATCTGCCTTTGGAAGAATACAAAAAGGTTTGCGAACTTTTTGACGAAGGCGTCTATCCGGCAATAGATTTAAATAACTGCGTTAAAAGAAGGGGCATGTAAATCAGATGCCGAACCTTAATGCTGATGACCGACCGACACAACGGAGAGAAAAAATGAACAGTACAAAAATAAAAGCGGGAATAATCGGTGCGACAGGTTACGCAGGTGCGGAACTGGTGCGTCTGCTTTTAAACCACCCTTTTGCGGAAGTGACTGCGGCAGGTTCCGTAAGTTTTCAGGGTAAAAAAATCAGCGAGGTCTACCCCTCTTTGCAGGGCGCCTGTGATTTAATCTGCTGCTCAACGGAAGAAGTTATGGCAAAAAGCGATGTGGTCTTTGCCTGTGTTGCCCACGGTATGTCTCAGGATTTTGCGGCCGAATGTGCCGAAAAAAATATTGCCTTTATAGATTTGGGCGCCGACTTCCGCCTTGAGGATGAGGAAGACTACAAACTCTGGTACGGTGCGGGTTTTACCCGCAAAGATCTGCATGCCCGTGCGGTCTACGCCCTGCCGGAACTGTTTAGGGATAAAATAAAAACAAGCCGGATTTTGGCAAACCCCGGTTGTTATCCGACAAGCATCGCTCTTGCACTTTATCCCGCCCTGCAAGCGGGTTTAATTGAAAAAAACGGGATTGTCATCGATTCCAAATCGGGGGTCACGGGTGCGGGCAGATCTCCCTCCGATACAACTCACTTCCCCGCCTGTAACGAAGCCTTTACTCCCTACAAAGTTGCCGCCCACCGCCACACGCCGGAAATTGAGCAGACCCTTTCCTTGGCGGCGGGTGAAAAAATAAAGGTGGTTTTTGTGCCCCATCTGTTGCCGGTTAATCGAGGGATTATCTCCACCGTTTACGCAAAACTCACACCCGGTACCGACTTAGATACAATCCGAAAAACCTATGAGGATTTTTATAAAAATGAGCGTTTTGTCCGCCTTAAAAATGGCGGTGAAACCGCAAATTTACGGGATGTAAAGTACAGCAACTACTGCGACATCTCCCTGCACACGGATACACGCACCGGCACGCTGATTATAGTTTCCGCAATAGACAATATGGTGAAAGGTGCGGCGGGGCAGGCGGTTCAAAATATGAACATCATCTTTGATTTGCCGGAAGATGCCGGCCTGTGCATAATCCCGCCGGCGTTTTAACCGCCGAGGTTAAAAATAAAAATTACTACCCGCAAAGGCGGAATATCCGTTTCGGTCACAGGACCGTTGAAAGGACCAAAATTTTATGTCGAATGTATCACAAGAAATAAAGTTTATTGAAGGCGGTGTGTGCGCTCCCCGGGGCTTTCGTGCCAACGGTATCCATTGCGGTATCCGCAAAAACAAATCAAAACGGGATTTGGCGCTGATTTTTTCCGAAACACTCTGCAATGCGGCTGCGGTTTATACCCGGAACATTGTATTCGGTGCGCCCATAACCGTAACAAAAGACAGCCTTTCAAACGGCAAAGCCAAAGCGGTTGTCTGCAACAGCGGTATAGCCAACACCTGCAACCCCGACGGTCTTGAAAAAGCCCTTGCCATGAGAGCGATAACCGCCGGCGGTTTGGGGATTGCCCCGGAAGACATTATCATTGCCTCTACCGGAGTAATAGGCCTGCCCCTCAACCTGGAACCCGTTGATAACGGGATGAAAACCCTGGTTGAGGGACTAAGCGAGCATGGCTCCGACTTTGCGGCTCA
>DCTF01000004.1 GCA_002329225.1 Ruminococcaceae bacterium UBA1447 | reverse complement strand
ATGCCAATAGAATACCTCACAGCCGTCACCCCCGGCGGCGTTGTGGTGTATTGCGGCATAAACATCCGCTCCCGCCTTTGCCGCATTTGCTGTGGATGTGTTGATTCTTGTGCCCGTATCCGTTTCCCGGCTCATAATAACCTTACAGTTGTAATCTGATAAAAAGTTCCGGGCGGCAAGGGCCGCTTTAAGGTTCAAATCTTTTTCAATAAAAGTTCCCGATACCGCACCGGGGTCTTTGCCGCCGTGACCGGCGTCGATAAATATTGTTTTTGTCAAATTCCGCTTCCTTTCATAATTAAAATTATTCTGCGCTGAGGGCTTATAAATATTGCTCAACAAAGGGCATAATGCGCCTTGCCATAATCTCCTGACCGGCGGCATTCGGGTGGATGCCGTCGCCTTCCGGCGCTGCGGAGCAGGAGAAAAAAGCGGCGTTGTTCGCCGCCAGCCACGGGCGGAGTGTACCGCTGTGGTACAAATCAAGGCAGGGGAGCGAGTAGTGGGCGCAGACGGTTTTAAGCGCCTCGCACCATGGGTGGTACCAACCGTCAACACCGTAAGTTTTGCCCCTGTCCTGGGCGGCGCCCCTCGGCAGGGCGGTAATAAAGCCTATGGGAGTGTTCGGGTACTTTGTCAGCAGTTTTTCCGCCACCGCCTTGCAGTCGGCAAAGTAAGAGGTACCCGTGCCCGTGTCGCTCAATTGCCCCAGGGGGAGGTCGGCGTTGTTGCCGCCCCCGTCATTCAGTGAGGCCGTTACCAGAATAAGATCCGCATCGCCGCCCCAACCGTCAATCCTTGTAATCAACGCCGGATTTGTGCCGTAACTGCGGGTAAAGCCCGTGCCGGATTTACCGTCATTGAATACCGAAGACAGCCCCAGCCAATCTTTCAGGTAATCGTGCCAGTTGAGCTGAGCGCGGAAGTTCTTTTCGGTTATACTGTCCCCGGCAACAAAAAGCCTTTTCCCCGCAAACCTGCCCCGGGGCGGCTGAACCGAAGGGGAACAGGGGGCAAGGGGAATTTCAACTTCCCCTAAAAACAGTCGTTTCAGTTTATTGCTCCTTTCAAAAATATTGTTTGCATAAGTAAAAAGCCGCCTGAGTAAGGATTAAATCCGGCGTACATCGTTCACCCAAAACTCCACATCAAAGGCGTAATTGCTGACCGTTTCCCCCGCCTGCATATAAAACAGCAGGCCGTAAACCGGAGTATTGGCGGTACAGGTATAGTTAAACGTGCCGGTAGGTGTTCCCCAGGTGGCACCCGCCAATATGGTGTTGTCGGTTTTCCGCAAAACACAGGCGGCGTTTATCGGATTGCAGTTTGCGCTCCCGCTTTGGTTGGATACAACAATTTTAATCTGCGTCCCCGCCGGGAATGTCTGCCAGACGGGCGGCACGTCAAAAAGGTTCATCAGGTTATCCGTCAGATAGCCGCCTCCGCCCGTGCTTTGCTGAGTGTTTTTAGTCCCGTTTAATGTAACCCTGTTGCCGCTGATATTGGCGGTTATCCCGTTTGCGGTTTTGCTGCCTTGCCAAAGCCCCGGCAGGCTTGCCGCCGCAACAGCCACCGAACAGTTTGCCGTAAAAGAACCCTCCGCCGTTGTTGCCGTGATAACCGCATTGCCCGCACCGAGGGCGTTTACCAGACCGCCGCTGTTCACTTCAGCAATCAAAGGAGCGGAGGAAGACCAGATAACCGCCTTGTTATCCGCATTTGCCGGGTAGACGGTTGCAATCAGTGTTTCACTTTCGCCCTGAGTTAAATTCAGGCTCGTCTTGTTCAGCCCTATACCCGTTACCGCAACGCTTTCTTCAGGCGGGTCATCCCCCTCATCGGGAATATCGGGGTCTTCCGGCGGAATTTCAACATCTCCCTGTTCGCCTTCCCCCACAAGGTAAAACCGGCGGGGATTTTTATACTGCATTGCGGCATATTGTTCAGGCGTACAAAGGCTGACCGTACCTCCAAAACCCTCAGCCTCCGCAATCACCGCCTGCAGCCGCCCCGAAAGTGAGCAGTCCTTTTCAAAGACTTCATCATCGCCGCTTACCGAAGGCTCAAAACTCAGGTTGAATATTCCGGATTTTGCAATGCGTTTTGTAACGGAGTTTTCCACCCAATGGGCCTCAACCTGCACCGTCAATTCCCCCGTAGCGGTCAGAGCCTCCGGCAGGGGGCAGTAGAGTTTGTTCCCGTTACGGTAGGCGGGGGAATCCCCCGGTATGCCGTAGATATTGTTGCTCACAATCCTTTTACCCAGACCGTAAGGGTCAAAGGCAAAGCAGTAAAAGGTCACATCGGGCGCCGACAGTTCTCCGCCTAAATCAACGCATAGCAATGCGGCATTATGCTCCGCGGCAAACCCCGCCCCGCTGCCGCTTATGCTTACAAGGGAGTCTTCCCCGATAGCCGCCGTTATCATCCTCATACCGCCGCCCCCTTAACAGGTACGGCGCTGTGCTTATAATAATTCTTCAAATAATCCGCTATCTCCACCAACTCCCTCCTCTGGCGGTAAAGCAGGCAGAGCAGTCTGTTCAGCCTGAGGCTCTCTTTAATATCCTGCCGGCGGCGGCTTTCCCGCAGCCGCTCCCTGTTCTGGCTTATCAGCGCGGTTTGCAGCTCTGCGGCATGCAGATACTCCTCAGCCATATCTTCAAGTGTTATGTCGGTTCTCATCCGCTCCTCCTTTGAGTATATAGTCCGCCGTAGTGTTAAAAAATGCCGCCATAAAAAGCAGCTCATCCATTGTCATTTCTTCTGTTCCGTTTTCCAGCGCCTCTATCCGTTCCCGTTCCAGGCCGCTTGCCTTTGCAATCAGCGGCAGGGGAGCGTTCTGCCCCAAACGCAGTTTTTTAAGCCTTTCCCCCGGACTTTGCCCGCCGCCCCTTCGGGCGGCCTCAACTGCGGCGGCTTTCCGCACCGCCAGGGGCACCAGACTTTCCTCCTCCAAATCGTACTGATAAAAAACCGCCAACCTTAGCGACTTGTGCAGTTTTGCCTTTGCTCGCTCCAAAGTGCGCAGTACATTGGGCGGAGCCCTGCCCGTTTCTTCCCCGATTCTGGTCAGCGTTTTCCCCTCAAACCAATACTTTTCCACCGCTTCCCTCTCGTTGGGGCTTAAATCGTTTTCCACCGCATCGGCAAGCAGCGCCGCCATATCCACACTCCGTCTGCGCCAGGCGTATTCCGCCGGACTTTCGCACATCTTGCAAACCCGCCCGCAGCAAAGCCGCTGAGCCATTTCCGCCTCCTCCCGTGTGGGCAGGCTTACCGCCTCAATAAAAGGCTCTATGCACTTCACCTCACTTTCTTCAAATTGTTCCGCCGCAAAATTCCCTGTCCGCTTTCCATTTTAGCAATCGAACAAATGTTCGTCAATCCCATTCATGGGACTCGAGAATTTTTTATGATTTTTTTCCTTAAAATTGTGGTATAATGCNNAAATGCCTTTATATTATTCTGCCCCGCTTTTTAAGTTGCCTTTAGAGTAACTGCCTATAAAAAAAGAAAAAGCGGGGAGTTGTTACGGCTCTCCGCTCTTTCGATACTCTGTCGGATATGTTGTTTATTTGTTTTCCAAAGGCACTACTGCAAGCGTTTTCCCCAACGGAGCCAACACTTTCAAAACGGTGTCTANNCGGTGTCTATTTGCGGGCTGGTGCTTCCCGTTTCCATCCTTGCAATAACGGGTTGTTTTACTCCGCTTAATTCCTCAAGCTTTTTCTGGCTTATGCCCTTTTCCTGTCTGGCTTTAATCAGTTCCCCGATAAGAGCAACTCTAAGGTTGCTCTCCGCTATTTCCTCCGGGGTGAAAAGCTCTGCTCTTACTTCCTCCCAGCTTCTGCCGATTGCGGGATTTTTCTTAACGGTTTTCTCTGTTTTATTCATACTTTACGCCCCTTTCTATCAAGTCTGCAAGCTCTCGCTTTGCTTTTTCGATTTCCCTTGCGGGGTGTCCACTACCGGCTCCTTGCCGTTCTTGTCTCTGTAGAAGTATATTTTGTGCAAGGTTGGCTTTCCCCCTCTCAGTTATAATTATACTTAAAAGTTATTGTCTGTCAAGTACTTTTAAGTTATTGATTAATTATAGCCCAAACAACATTAGGCATTTATTTTATCCCAAGGGGCTTGAAAAATATTTAAGAAGGGCGGGATAAAATGATTGACAGAAGAATAATAGCGGAAGTACGGGAAACCGTGAATTACGCTTTGAACTATCCGAAAGAACCGGAAGAATGCAGACAAACGCGTTTTAGCCCCCTGATAGCTCTTGGTATGGTATGATTATGAAAAAAGCACCCCGGAGGGTGCTTCTGTCACTTTATTAAGTTTTAGGGGTAAACTCTGCGACCGAGTTTTGCAAACCTTTTCTTCTCTTCAAGATACTTTTGATAGGCGATTTTGGCGCTTTCCGGAGCATCTTCCCGCAGGTCACCCCAGCCGCAATCATTGTCATCATCATCGTCATCATCGTCANNTTATTTCGTTGTTATTGTCATCGTTATCGTTATCGTCATCGTCATCGTCATCGACATTATCATTATCGTCATCAAAATCCAGATAAGCAAAGAATTGAATAAGCAGTTCAGAAAGATCAACATTTGCCTCTGTGGGAGAATGCTTATCATTTGCCATATCAACCAAGCCTTTCTTTTAATATTTTCCAAACTTCTTTTGATAAAACCGCCGCATTTTCGCCGTTCACAATATTGTCGGCAACGCATCCCGACAGACACTTGCTGTCACTTCATAATACCATAGAAGTCAGTAGAATTATCCGTAAACAGTCTATCATATTCATATTCGGATTTCAACGGTTTTGTTCTTTTAGGTTCTGTTCTGTTACACATCAATTGTAATCCTACACTATGATCTTGCATTAGTTCAAATTACAGCTTGATAAAACCCCGTCTATAACTGGTAGCTCCGTATATTTGATGTTAACCTTGATGATTACTGTATGGCTCAGCCTGCTTTTTGTATCTCTTTTCTATTAAAGTGGTGAAATACGTAAACAAACAGTTTCATTTTGTCATAGATTTTATAGAATCTTATAAAAATACATTAAAAACAGTAAAAATGATTGACATTCTTTTGCAACATATAGTATATTATTCAATAAATATAGGATTTAACATTATAATAATTAAAAACAATGAAGAACGTTGCAGAAAAGAGTTGACGTTTAGGCAATGTATTGTGACGATTTTAACAGGCAGGCAGGCAGGCAGGCAGGTAGGTGTGCCTGTTTCGCCGTCTTTTTCTTTGCCCATTTCAGCAATAAAAATACTTGTTAATTTGATGCCATACGGCTAATGTGCCTGTGTGGTGTTTTTTTAATTGCCTTTAGATACGATGCAATGAAAATTATTGGTGAAAGAATGTAGCTTTTTTCAAAAAATGGTATCGCTTTATTATTGTTGTTATTACTGTGTATGTCAGTTTGTTGAGTGAGTAATACTTTGTCAAGTCCAAAATGTTGGTG
>DCTF01000122.1 GCA_002329225.1 Ruminococcaceae bacterium UBA1447 | reverse complement strand
GCTACCGGGTCACAGGGTACGCCGCACATGCCCAAAAAGTCATACACATTGCCCTCCCCGTCGCTGTGATAAGGGATATAGGTTTTTACGCCTGTCGGCTTACCAAGTGCACCGAGGAATTTGTCTATCTGCGTAAGTTCATGTCCGAGCAACGGGCTAAACTTGGTATCCTTCAGGATGTTATAGCAATAGAGCGTCATTTCCTCCGGTTTGGCAAACAGCGTCAGATATGCTTGCTCAATGTAGCTGTTGAGCGGATTGTGACAAAGATATGGGTCAAACCAGCCGCCGCGGTTGTTGTGCGGAGGGCATGACTGCAGCCAGCGGATAAGCGAATAGGAAGTATACCGCGGGTTTCGGAAAAACGAATAGGTCGTATGCCGTGTTTCCGTGCCGGAATAGGTCTCGTCAAACAGGAAAGGCTGAGNNGAAACGAATGCATCCATGTAGGATATTTGATTGTGATTTTCACCTTAGGGTTCGCCGCACGTGCGGGGGCAATCATCCGGTCACGGCAGACCTCGGTCATTTTATCCAAGCGGAACTGTTCCCAAGTCCGTTTGCCCTTTGCTTCACGGCAGGTTTCACATGTACAACTGGTACTCAGAAAGTCGTCAATCATTATCTCATCGAACTCGGTAGCCATACGCTTAAACAGCCGCTCCAGATCCTCAAGCTGTTCAGCATCCGTGTAGCACATAGTCTCCGATATGTTGCCCTTGCCCGTCTTAATGTTGATGTTGGTAATACCTGTTGCAGTTTCAATTCCCGCACGGTTGAAGAAATCTTTGACCTGTAAGAGTTTTGCGGAATCAACGGTGTCTCCGCGGTAAGTTTCAATGTAAACCTTTGACAGTTTCAAGTGTTTTTGAAAAAACGCAATATCCTGAAGAAAGTCCTGATAGTCGCCCGGCATGCTCATCACATCATGAACATTACAATAGACAGACAGTTTAAAGTTTTGATATTGTTCCATTTGCCCCCTACCCCTTTCAGTTTTTACAAATACATTATGTTTACCAAACCACTTAAGACTATTCAACCCTGCCTAAAATAAGCCCTTTACTTTCAGGCGGTTGCGGGCCTATTTCCACCGCATTCAGGAAAACTTCGGCGGCTTTATCAAAAACATCTTCCCGCTCTGCATAGAGTGTTGCCAAAGGTTCCCCTCTTTTAATCTGCGCACCGGTTTTGTTTTCTAAAACTATACCTGCAGCATAGTCTATCTTATCTTCTTTCTTAGCCCTGCCTGCGCCTAAAATGGCTGATGCTACTCCGCAGCTTTCGGCATCCATACGGGTGATATAACCGCTGTTTGTTGCTACTACGGTTCTGTAATAGCAGGCATTCGGGAATTTGTCGGTTTCTTCAATATATGAAATATCTCCCCCTTGAGCGGCCACCATCTTTTTAAGGCACTCAAAGGCCGCACCGTTGTACAAGGCATATTTTGCCATTTCGAGGCAGGCCGACTGCGTACCCTTGTCCGCAATATAAAGCATATTGGCAGCCAAGGCAAGACAAAGCTCTGTCAGGTCGGAAGGGCCGCTGCCCTTTAGAGTGTTAACTGCCTCTATTACTTCCAACGAGTTGCCGATTGCATTGCCCAAGGGCACATCCATATTTGTAATTAGCGCAAGAGTTCTGCGGCTCAGGCTCTCGCCTATCGACACCATTACGGTTGCCAAGCGGCGGGCTTGCTCAAGAGTCTTCATAAAAGAGCCGCTTCCCACCTTCACATCCAGCAAAATACGGTCGGCGCCTGAAGCAATTTTTTTACTCATTATACTGGATGCAATCAAAGGGATTGACTCTACCGTAGCGGTGACATCCCTGAGAGCGTAGAGTTTTTTGTCTGCCGGAGCAAAGTTGCCGGATTGACCGACTACACACAAACCCACCCGATTGACAATATCTACAAACTCCTCTTTTTTCAGTTCAACCCTGAAACCGGGAATTGATTCCAATTTGTCCACCGTGCCGCCGGTGTGGCCAAGACCTCTGCCAGACATTTTTGCCACTTTAACACCGCAAGCGGCCGCAATAGGAGCCACAATAAGAGTGGTTTTATCCCCCACACCGCCGGTGGAGTGTTTGTCAACTTTAAGGCCTTGAATTCCGGAAAGATCCGCCGTTTCGCCGGAGTTTACCATGGCCATGGTTAAATCCGCAGTTTCCCGGCTGTTCATACCTTTGAAGTAAATTGCCATAAGCAAAGCGGAAAGCTGGTAGTCCGGTATCTCGCCGGATACGCAACCGTCAATAATAAAGTCTATTTCTTCCGTAGAAAGAATAGCACCGTCCCTTTTAGCCTTGATAATGTCGTTAATACGCATCTTCAGTCCTCCTTCATTTTTAACCGTTATATTTTATATGCTATATTGAGTGAACACGAGAACCGCTCGTTCTTTTTCTATTATTTACTAATCAATCAAAGATTTTCAGGGCCAAACCCTAAAGGTAATAAATCCTCCAAAGTTTTAACAATATAATCCTCTTCCGACTTTGCAATTATTATCTTAAAATCCGCAGGTGAACAAAACTCCCGCATAACCTGACGGCAGACCCCGCAGGGTGAACAGTAGTCCCGCAAAGGCTCACCCGTCTTACCGCCGACTATGGCAATGGCATTAAACTTTTTTATCCCTTGAGAAACAGCAGAGAAAAAGGCGGTGCGCTCCGCACAGGCGGTAGGAGAAGAAGAGGCACACTCAATATTACAGCCCGTAAATATGCGGCCGTCTTCAGCCAACAAGGCGGCACCTACGGAGAAGTTTGAATAAGGCGAGTAGGAAAATTCTCTGGCTTTGACAGCCTCTTTTATCAATCTTGAGTAATCCACAAATAAACCTCACAGTCATTATATACGGAGTATAGCGGACTTTATAAAGCAGGCGGTCAAGTGCATTTTAACACTCGCTTGCCCTCGATCAATCTGTTTTTATTATTTTACTCAAAACACTGTTCCCTGCTAAAGGGTTGTCTAATGAAAATATTTCCAACACCGTAGCGGATATATCCGCAAAGGTTTCTCTTGTCCCGAGATTAACACCGCTCTTTATGCTTTCACCGAACATGAGCAGAGGAACATATTCCCTGGAATGGTCAGTACTTTCAGTCCCCGGGTCACAGCCGTGGTCAGCGGTAACAATCAGCAGGTCTTCTTCTCTCATTCCCCGCATAAATATTTCCAGTTNNTGACTGCTTCAGCATAACCGTCAATATCGTTGCGATGGCCGTAGAGCATATCAAAATCCACAAGATTAACAAAACAAAGGCCGTTAAAGTCACGGTTAAGCAGTTCAACGGTTTGTGTCATTGCGTCCAAATTGCTTTTTGCGGAAGAAGAATGAGTTATACCCTTTCCGGCAAAAATATCGTTAATTTTACCGATTGCTATTGTTTCCAACCCTTTTTCTTTGAGCAAATCCAAAAGTGTGGGACCCGGTGGTTCCAGAGAGTAATCGTGCCTGTTAGCCGTTCTCTTAAAATCGGGATACTCACCGATAAAGGGGCGTGCGATAACCCTGCCCACCGCAAAATCTCCGGTTAAAAGCTTGCGCGCTTTGCGGCAAATATCGTAAAGTTCATCAAGAGGTATGACTTCCTCATGGGCGGCGATTTGAAAAACGCTGTCCGCAGAAGTGTATACAATGGGAGAACCGGTTTTGACATGCTCCAATCCGTAATCCGCTATCACCTCAGTACCCGAGTAAGGCAGATTGCACAGAGTTTTTCTGCCCGTTACCCTTTCAAATTCTTTTATCACCGATTCGGGGAAGCCGTTGGGAAAAGTAGGCATCGATTTTTCCGATACAAGACCTGCAATCTCCCAGTGGCCTGTGACGGTATCTTTACCGGCTGATTTTTCACTCAAACGGGCATAACAGCCTATCGGTTCATTTTCCGGCTTACCTGCCTCAACACCGTCAATGTTAAACAGGCCCAAACGGCCGAGTATGGGGGCGTTGAATTTCACTGATTTGGATACGGAAAGTAAGGTATTTGAACCGGAGTCACCGTATAATTCGGCGTCGGGCAATTCCCCTATCCCGAAACTGTCAAAAACTATTATAAAAACGCGCTTTATCAATTTTGGCTCCCCTGTCCTTTGATGCACAACAAAAATTTAATAACCCCGCCACTCTTCCGCCTTTAAAATTCTTACTATTGAGCTAGTCCCCAATCTTGAACAACCGAGTTCAATAAAGGTTTGGGCATCTTCGAGGGTTCTTATTCCGCCGGCGGCCTTTATCTTAACGTTTTTGCCCACATGCTCGGCAAAGAGCTTGATATCCTGTACGGTTGCACCGCCTGTAGAAAAGCCTGTGGAAGTTTTGATATAATCAGCTCTGGCTGCGGTAACAATTTCACACATTTTAATCTTCTCTTCTCTGCTTAAAAGACAGGTTTCAATAATTACTTTTAAAATCTTTTTACCGCAGATTTTTTTAATGTTCTTAATTTCATTAAGAATACAGTCATAATCTTCAGCTTTAACTGCGCCGACATGTATCACCATGTCAATTTCATCCGCACCGTTTTTGAGGGCGTTTTCGGTNNTTTAGAATCAGTGGTCGAGTAACCGTTTGGGAAGCCGACAACCGTACAAACCGGCAATCTTTCTTCCAAAAAAGCTGCAGCCTCTTTGACAAAAACCGGAGGTATACACACACTTGCGGTTTTATAATTTATCCCCTCTTCGCAAAGCTTTTTTATTTCCTCCCAAGTAGCCGTCTGTGCCAAGAGAGTGTGGTCAACCCGGCTTACAATTTTCTCAATATCCACCGACAAACCTCCGAAAACATTTTCAAATAAACTTTATTTTATTTTAACACGGCACCCGATAAGTAGCAAACAGAATTCAGATAAAAACGCCGTAAAATCAGCAGTAATTTGTATTACAGATTTTTAGCCGATTATATATCAGTCTTAATCTTGCAATAATTCTTTTACCGTGATATATTTTTGTCAGTAAAATAACACTTTACTCAGAGGAGTTAACGCCTGTGAACCGACAAAAACGAGTAGCGGCAATACATGATATTTCCGGCGTGGGAAAGTGCTCCCTTACAGTAGCTCTGCCGGTTATTTCCTCCGTGGGGATAGAAGTGGCGGCAATGCCGACTGCAGTGCTTTCCACACAAACGTGAGGGCTTGAAAATTATACATATCTGGACTTAACCGAGGATATGCGTCCCATAGCCGCCCACTGGAAAGAATTGGGAATTTCTTTTGACGCAATTTACAGCGGTTTCTTAGGTTCACAAAAACAGATTGAAATTGTGAAAGATTTTATTGATGAGTTTAAGAGGGATGAAACACTGGTCATGGTAGACCCCGCAATGGCGGATAACGGCAAAATGTATTCATTATTTGACTTAAGTTTTGCAGAGGAAATGAGAGAGCTGTGCGCCAAAGCGGATTTTATTACACCGAACATGACAGAAGCCGCCTTGCTTTCCGGCGAAAAATATATTGAGCCTCCCTATGAGAAGGAATATATTGAGGGTTTGCTTAAACGCTTAGCCAACCTCGGCCCGACCAAAGTAGTCCTGACCGGCGTCAGTTTTGAGGAAAATCAGCTTGCAGCCGCCGCATATGACAGCGCAAAAGGCGAAATAAGCTACGCTTTTTCACCAACAATTCCCGGGCTGTTCCACGGTACGGGGGATATTTTTGCCAGCGCCCTACTTGCAGCACTTATTTGCGGCAAGCCATTGGCAAGGGCGGTTGAAATCGCAGTAGATTTCACCTGCGGGAGCATAAAACGCACCGGACTTGAGGGCACAGACCCTCGGTTAGGCGTAAATTTTGAAGCCGGCTTGCCGAACTTTATAAAAACAGTTTTAGAGGAGCAGGACGGAATTATCCGTCAATAAATAAAATGAGGATACTTATCGATGCGGACGGTTGCCCGGTGGTGGAACAGGCCGTTAATGCCGCCAAAGAGGCGGGAATTGAGTGCATCATTTTCTGTGACACCGCCCATGTTTTTGAAAAAGAAGGTGCAAAGACCGTAACCGTTGCTCAAGGTAAAGACAGTGTGGATTTTGCTCTGGTTAATGCCGTACAAAAAGGAGATATTGTTATTACTCAAGACTACGGGCTTGCCGCCATGTGCCTGGCAAGAGGGGCCGTTGCCCTTAACCAGGACGGCATGGTGTACAGCGACAAAAACATAGGCACTCTACTGACGAGCCGGCATATTTCACAAAAAGTGCGCAGAGGAGGCGGCAGAATCAAGGGACCGCAAAAGAGAAAGGCTAATCAAAACGACAAGTTTTTGAAAGCCCTTAAGGCTCAGTTTTAACAGTAAAATATCACTCTTACCAATTAAGAAGGGGCTGTAGCAAAATGAAAA
>DCTF01000149.1:2983-6804 GCA_002329225.1 Ruminococcaceae bacterium UBA1447 | reverse complement strand
ATATGGGAGCTTGAAGGGCAAACTTTGTCCCCGAGGGCAGCTTTTTCCCTATATAGTCTGGGCCGTCAAAAACCGCAGGAAGAATGTTTTGTGCGTACCGCCTTTCAACGGGACAGGGACCGTATAATTCACAGCAACTCGTTCAGAAGGCTAAAACATAAAACTCAGGTTTTCCTCTCTCCCGAAGGCGACCATTACCGCACAAGGCTGACCCATACCCTTGAAGTATCACAGATTGCACGAACTATTGCAAAAGCACTGCGGCTGAATGAAGATTTGACCGAGGCCATTGCTTTGGGGCACGATTTGGGGCATACGCCTTTCGGCCATGCGGGGGAAAGGGCCCTGAATCGCCTTATGAACGAGGCGGGGCTGGACGGATTCAGGCACTACGAACAGAGCCTGCGCGTGGTGGACTTTTTGGAAAATGACGGCGAGGGCCTTAACCTGACTGAGGAAGTCAGGGACGGCATATATAAACATACCAACGGCAGGGCAATAACTCTTGAGGGCAGGATAGTACGCTTGGCGGATAAAATCGCCTACATCAACCACGACATTGACGATGCGGTAAATGCCCGGGTTTTGTCGGAAGATGATATCCCCGCCGACATTAAAAAAATACTCGGCGGCAGAAAAACGCAGAGGATAAATACTCTGGTTATTTCGGTAATTCAAAACAGCGGCGAAGACCTTTGCATGGATGAAGATGTTCAGGAAGCGTTTAACCGGCTCCATAAATTTATGTTCGACAGGGTTTATACAAATGACGAATGTAAAAGCGAAGAACCCAAGGCGATGGACCTTGTAGCGCGGCTTTTCGAACACTATACGGCAAATCCGGACGAACTGCCGGATGATTATAAAAGCATTTCGGAAACGCAGGGCGTTGAGCGGGCGGCCTGCGACTATATAGCCGGTATGACCGACAGGTATGCTATAAGAACATTTAACCGCTTATTTATTCCCCGTTCATGGTCTTATGACGGTGAAGAAAAGCATTCGGGTAAGTAAAAGGTTTAAAGGGTTGTTTTAATGGCTATCAGTGAAGAGTTCCTCCGGGAACTCAGGGAAAGAATTGATATTGAGGATGTGGTTTCCCCTTATGTCAATCTGCGCAGAAGGGGCAGACTGCTTATCGGCTTATGCCCTTTTCACAACGAAAAAACTCCGTCTTTTACCGTTTATCCCGACACCCAATCCTTTTACTGTTTCGGCTGCGGGGTAGGGGGCGAGATTGTCACTTTCATCAGGCGTATTGAAAACCTTGATTTTGCGGAAGCGGTAAAGACCCTGGCCGAAAGAGCGGGTATGACAATGCCCGAAGACGGCTTTGACATGACAATCAGCAAACTGCGTATGGACATTTTTTCAGCAAACCGTGAAGCCGCAAAATATTACCATTCCGTGCTCACGGGGCCGCAAGGCAAAAAGGCTTATGATTATCTGATTAAACGGGGTTTTACGCCTGAAACAATCCGCCGGTTCGGCTTGGGGTTCGCACCGGGTACCTGGACGGCTCTGATTGAGCATATGCGTAAAAAGGGATATTCGCAGCAGCTTTTACAACAGGCGAATCTGGCTGTGAAAAGCTCCGGGAGAAGCGGTTTCAGAGATAACTTTGTCAACCGCCTCATGATACCCATCATTGATTTGAGGGGCAACGTAATCGCATTCGGCGGCAGGGTTCTGGATGACACAAAGCCCAAGTATATCAATACCTCGGATACACTTGTATACAAAAAAAGCAGCGGGGTATTCGGCCTTAACTTTGCAAAGCGTTCCGGTAAAGATAACTTAATAATAGTAGAGGGCTATTTGGACGTTATGGCTTTGCATCAGGCGGGTTTTACAAACGCCATAGCCTGCTTGGGTACGGCGCTCACAAAGGAACAGGCTCAGTTAATATCCCGCTATACTCAGGAAGCCGTTCTGGTTTATGATGCGGACGAGGCGGGGAGAGCGGCAACGGAAAAGGCGTTAAAAATATTCGCCGCTACGGGCGTTAAGGTGCGCGTTATGTGCCTTAGCGAAGGCAAGGACCCCGATGAAGCAATAAGAAAATTCGGTGCGGAACGTTTTCGTATGCTCCTGGAGGGGGCTTCAAATGAAATTGAATTTAAACTTCAGCGGGAGCGGGAAAAGTTCGACCTGAAAACGGACGACGGAAAACTCGGATTTTTAAAGGCTGCCGCTTTAGTTTTGGCACAGCTCCGCAGCCCTTTGGAGCTGGACATTTATGCCTCATCTTTGGCAAGGGAAATCGGGGCGGATAAAAGCGCCATCCNNTGGGCAGAGAAAGAGAGACCCGGCGTTTTAAAGATGCGCAAAGAGAAATGCAGGGCTATACTGACAAAATAAACACTCAAAAGGCCGCCAATACACGGGCGGCAAAGGCGGAAGAAACAATACTCTCGCTTTTGCTTAACAATCCGGAGTTTTACAAAAAAGTAAAAACGCGCTTAAAACCCGAAACCTTCCTCACTGACTTTAACAGACGGATTTTCATTACAATAAGCCAACGTTTGGAAGAGGGGAGAGGGACGGATTTAACCCTGTTGGCGGGAGAG
This sequence comes from Ruminococcaceae bacterium UBA1447, assembly GCA_002329225.1. GTDB lineage: Bacteria > Bacillota > Clostridia > Oscillospirales > Acutalibacteraceae > UBA1447. Next base: position 4,234 of record DCTF01000149.1, on the reverse strand, counting down.
TTTAATGAAGAAGAAATGAGCAGACTGTCCGCTTTGGTGGCAAACGGCTCAAATCTTGCAAACAGTATATCGGAATGCGAGGATTGTATNNGTATCAGAGTGCTTCTTGAGGAGGGGGAAAAACGGGAGCGCCGAAATACCGATGTTACGGAAATGAGTGATGAAGAGTTTTTGGATCTGTTTCGCAAAAAGAATATTGACTGAGTAAAAAATAAAAATATCATTGTAGAGGAGAAAATTATGGAAAACCCTGTTATGNNGTAAACTTACAACCCAAGACATTGACGCCGCTATTATAGAAATTGACTATGATGTGGAAGACCTTGACAAGCTTTATGATATGCTTGAAGGCAGCGGTATCGAAATAATTGACGATTTTGACGGAGAAATGGAGCCGCTTTCAGAAGACATTGAAATGCCCAAAGCCGCTCAAAATGCAGTTGTGGAAAAATCAACGGCACTGGATGATCCGGTTAAGCTTTACCTGAAAGAGATAGGCAATGTTCCTCTGCTTTCCGCAGAGGAGGAGATTGCACTTGCGCAGAATATTACAGATCCGGAGTGTAAAAGAAAGCTTGCGGAGGCCAATTTGCGCTTGGTGGTCAGTATTGCAAAACGTTATGTGGGCAGAGGTATGCAGTTCCTCGACTTAATTCAAGAGGGCAATCTGGGTTTATTAAAAGCGGTTGAAAAATTTGATTATACAAAAGGCTTTAAGTTTTCCACCTACGCTACCTGGTGGATCAGGCAAGCTATTACCAGGGCGATTGCGGACCAAGCCCGTACAATACGCATTCCCGTACATATGGTGGAAACCATCAATAAAGTTAAAAAAACCAATAGCCAGCTTCTCCACCTGAACGGGCGCGAACCTACTGCGGAAGAAACGGCGGCAGAACTTGATATGACGCCGGAAAAGGTAAGGGAAATTTTGCGGGTAGCTCAGGAACCCGTTTCGCTGGAAACTCCTATCGGTGAAGAAGAGGACAGCCATTTGGGCGATTTTATTGAAGACGAACAGGCGCCCGCTCCCGCCGACGCTGCATCCATGTTGTTACTTAAAGAGCAAATCGGCGAAGTTTTAAAAACTCTTACACCCCGCGAAGAAAAAGTTCTCGCCCTTCGTTTCGGGCTTATAGACGGACAAACCCATACTCTGGAAGAGGTGGGCAAAGAGTTTAACGTTACAAGGGAGCGCATACGCCAAATAGAGGCAAAAGCTTTGCGCAAACTACGTCATCCCAGCAGAAA
>DCTF01000149.1:0-2954 GCA_002329225.1 Ruminococcaceae bacterium UBA1447 | reverse complement strand
GCTGTTTATATTTTATGTAATTTACAAAAAAAAATAAAAAACAGGGGTTGACAACCCCTATTGCAACATGTATAATTTTTAAATGCTTGTTATCATGGAGCAATATGCCGTGATGTCTTTGCTTCTAAGGGGATTATACCATGGTTTTAAGATAAATCAACCCCTTTTTCGGTGTTTTGCTCATCGGTGTTTTAAGGTGCGGCACCGGCTAACTTAAACAGCGCCAAATAAATAAACGGAGTGAATAGCTTATGCTGAATGTTGTTTCCGTACAGCGCGGTAACCGAGAACGAATGAGTTTCGGCAAGATTAATGAAGTGATGGAAATGCCCAATCTCATCGAGGTCCAAAAGGATTCCTACAAGTGGTTTCTGGAAGTTGGCCTGAAAGAAGTTTTCAGGGAAGTTGCGGAGATAACTGACTACTCCGGTAATTGGGAATTGCGTTTTATCGATTACAAAATTGACGATGCTCCCAAATACACCGTGAGGGAGTGTAAAGAGCGTGACGCCACCTATGCCGCACCGATGCGTGTCACCGTCCAGTTGAGAAATAAGATGACGGGTGTCATAAAAGAGTCCGAGGTTTTTATGGGTGATTTCCCTGTAATGACTGAAGGCGGCACTTTTGTTATTAACGGTGCGGAGCGCGTAGTAGTTTCACAACTTGTTCGTTCCCCCGGTGTTTGCTTTAAAATGGACCGGGACAAAACCGGTACCCGTTTATTTTCCAGTACTATTAATCCCAACAGGGGAGCTTGGTTGGAGTATGAAACTGATCCGGCCGGAGTTTTCTATGTGCGTATCGACAAAAACCGCAAAATTTATGTTACTACATTTATTCGTGCACTCTTTTTGAATTTGCCCGGCTTCACCGGCACCTGTGAAGAGATTGTCGAAATGTTCGGAGACGATGAAAGAATAGGCGCAACCCTTGCTAAAGATGAAACCCGCAATGCGGAAGAGGCCGTCATAGAAGTATTCAAAAAACTTCGCCCCGGTGAACCTGCCACACTTGAGGCGGCTCAGTCAAACCTTGAAACTCTGTTTTTTGACCCGCATCGCTATGACCTTTCCCGTGTAGGTCGGTATAAATATAACAAGAAACTTGCAATTTCCGCACGTCTGGTCGGTTGTACTCTTGCTCAACCTGTTGCAAGTGCTGTTACCGGCGAAGTGCTTGCCGAGGCGGGGGAAGTTATTTCCAAGGAAAAAGCTTATGAAATTGAGCAGGCCGGAGTTAGTATGGCAGTGGTCAATGTAAATGACCGCAATATAACTATTATCTCAAATCAGATGGTGGATATCGAAGAGTATGTTCCGGAAATTACCAAAGAAGAATTGACGGATATCGGTATCAACGAAAAGGTCCGCTTCAGTGTGCTGATGGAGATTCTGGAAAAANNCAAGTGTTCGCTGCGACGAGTTGATTCCGAAAACTATAACTGTAGATGATATTTTGGCATCAATAAACTATATAAATTGCATCGCCCATAATATCGGAACCACGGATGACATAGACCATTTAGGCAACCGTCGAATTCGTTCCGTCGGAGAGTTGTTGCAAAATCAGTTCCGTATAGGCCTTACCCGTATGGAAAGGGTTGTGCGTGAAAGGATGACAATTCAGACTCAAGAGGACGAAGAAAAGGTCACACCCCAGTCGCTTCTGAATATCAGGCCGGTTATTATGGCTATACGCGAGTTCTTCGGGTCCTCTCCGTTATCTCAGTTTATGGATCAAACGAATCCCTTGGCTGAACTTACGCATAAGCGCCGTTTGTCCGCCTTGGGCCCCGGCGGTCTTTCAAGAGAANNGCCGGCTTTGAGGTGCGTGACGTGCACTACAGCCATTACGGCCGTATGTGCCCGATTGAAACCCCTGAAGGGCCGAATATCGGTCTGATTTCCTACCTTGCAACCTTTGCCAAGATAAATGAATACGGCTTTATCGAAACACCCCTCCGCAAAGTTGATAAAGAGGCCGGCAGGGTTTTAGACGAGTTTGTATACATGACAGCTGATGTGGAAGACGAATTTATTGTAGCGCAGGCCAACGAACCGCTGGACGATAAAGGACGTTTTAAAAATTCAAAGGTTCATGCCCGCTACAGGGATGAGTTCCTTGAGGTGGACTCTTCAAAAGCGGACTACATGGACGTTTCGCCTAAAATGGTAGTTTCCGTAGCTACCGCCATGATTCCCTTCCTCGAAAACGACGACGCAAACAGGGCGCTCATGGGCTCAAATATGCAGCGGCAAGCGGTTCCTCTCCTAAAACCGGAGGCTCCCATTGTGGGAACCGGTATGGAATACAAGGCCGCCTTTGACTCCGGGGTTACCGTTATAGCTAAAAACAACGGTACGGTTACCCATGTTTGCGCCGAAAGAATCGACATCATGACGGATGGCGGGGAGCTGGATTCCTACGAAATTATAAAGTTTATGCGTTCCAATCAGGGCACCTGCATAAATCAGCACCCCGTGGTGCAGGAGGGCGAGCGCGTGACGGCGCGCCAGGTGCTGGCCGACGGCCCCTNNAATCAGGGCACCTGCATAAATCAGATTCCCATTGTCAACGTAGGCGACAGAGTCGAGAGCGGTATGGTTATAGCCGACGGTCCCGCCACGGATAAGGGCGAAATCAGTCTCGGCAAGAACGCCCTGGTCGGCTTTATGACTTGGGAAGGCTTCAACTACGAGGACGCCGTGCTTATAAATGAAAAGCTTGTCCGTGACGATGTCTATACTTCCGTTCATATAGAAGAGTACGAGGTTGAAGCCAGAGATACAAAGTTGGGCCCGGAAGAAATTACCCGTGACATCCCCAACGTCGGTGAGGATGCACTTAAAGATTTGGATGAACGCGGTATAATCCGAGTAGGAGCGGAAGTGCACTCGGGCGATATTTTAGTCGGCAAGGTTACGCCTAAGGGCGAAACCGAGCTGACCGCT